>JAQWQN010000140.1 GCA_029244465.1 Pseudomonadales bacterium | reverse complement strand
CGAGAAGGCAGTCCTCACAAAACTCGACGAGATATTTCCACCCTGTGGTCCATCACCAGAGGCTTACGCTTGGTAGGCTAGGCGATAGGGTCTTGCCAAGGGGGCTCGCTGCAATCGGAGCGGGAGGGCAGCATAACATTGTACCTTTCGGCACAAGCGAGGTCGTCGATATAACCGAGCACAAAAACGATATGGCAGTCACCAACGCATGAAATTTATTCTGCTAGATTTAGGTAATGTCGTCATTGGCGTCGACTTCAGGCGCGTTTTTACAAGTTGGGCCAATTCAGCCCAAGTTTCAGAAAAACGGTTTTACGAGCGCTGGGCGTTAGATTCCGCTTATAAACAACATGAAGTCGGAGCGATCGATTTCGCGGAATATACGAGTCATCTCGGCAAAAAATTTGATATCACACTGAGTATCGAGGCCTGGCAAAAGGGGTGGAACGATCTTTGGACGTCTCCTTTTCCCAGTGTGATCGAGCTTTTACCGCAACTGAGAGCTCGGCACCGCCTGTTTGCTTTTTCTAACACGAATGACACCCATGCGAATTGTTGGCGAAGTTTATTCGCGCAGGAACTTTCGCCCTTTGAGGAGATATACGTTTCTTCAGAAATTGGACGTCGCAAGCCCAGCCCCGATGCTTACTTAGACGTTTGCCAACGGATGGGAGCGTTACCGGAAGAGGTCTTATTTATCGACGATACGATGGAAAACATCGACGGCGCATTAGCAGCGGGAATCGATGCACACCACAGCAAAACGGAAGCGGATGTGGCTAATCTACTGCGCCCTCTTCTAAGTTCGTAAGGATCAGAAGCGCTTCGGCACGACTGTGACCACAGATGTCACGCTCAGCCAGGAACTTGTGACAAACACGCGGTCGCGTTGGTTCGCCAAAGATTCCACACCGATCATCATCCGTCAGTTGAACACAGCGCACACCAGCTGGCTTACCCGAGGGCATACCAGGTATTGAGGAGGAAATAGATGGCGCGATACAGCACGCGCCACATCGCTCACGACACTGCACAAGCGCACTAGGCGTTAAACGTGTGCGCTATAGCCGCGTAGTTCTCAACCATCGGCAATACGGTGTCCGCATCGGCAGACGGCAGGGCGAAAATCACGCGCTCGAAGCCAGTCTCTATCAGACGTTCAACCGCCTTCGGATCGGGTCCAACACCAAAGACACTAAAGCTGGGTTGGCCTTCGCGCCCCGCCTCTTGCCACGCCTCTCTTGTCAGTCGCATCCCCTCACCATAATCAATAGCACCACTCGCCGACGCACGGTCTTGGTCCTGATAAATTGGAAACCAACCATCGCAGTACTCAGCAATGCGCTTATAGGTGTACTTCGACGATGCGCCCATGAGTATTGGTGGTCCACCCGCTTGTTTCGGCTTGGGGTGGGACCAGACTTTGTCAAAATCCACATACTTACCGTGGTATTCAGCCTCCTCCTCGGTCCAGATCTGTTTCATGGCCAGTATGCGTTCTCGCAAAATCTTCCAACGATCAGCAAACGGGGTGCCATGGTTCTCCATTTCTTCCGCATTCCAACCTGCACCTATACCCATCAGGAAACGGCCGTTCGATAAAAAGTCGAGTGTGGCCGCTTGTTTAGCCATTAAGATCGGATCACGCTCGGTCACCAGCGCAATACCAGTACCTACCTTGATCTCACTGGTGACGGCAGCCGCGGCCATCAGAGAAACGAAAGGATCATGCGTATGCCAGTACTCCTGGGGAAGCTCACGCCCACCGGGCCACGGCGATTGTCGGCTTGCCGGGATATGGGTGTGTTCAGGAAAGAACAAGGATTCAAAGCCAAATTTTTCTGCCTCTAGCGCAAGGGTACTTGGCGCGATCGAATAATCCGTCGCAAAAATCAACAATCCAAAATCCGTCATCTATTTTCTCTCTGTTACCACCATGCGGCTAAAGACCTCGCAGGTTTGCTTTGAGCGCTTCTCGATAATCTTCATAGGCAGGCCACTGATCTTCAGTCAAAACTGGCCGAAGCGTGTCATCCATTTCCTTCAAAATGGCGCGGGTTTTCGACTTCCAACGTCGATCAATGCCAGTACGCTGATTGCCTCGCATCAGCTTTCCAAGCGCGTCAATACGCGACTGTGCAAATGCCGTGATCGCATCACGAAAAACTGGCTTCTGCTCGTCGGTGAGATTAATCGCTAAGGCAGCCTTTAGCACGTCAGGCTGCAAAAAAGCTGGTTTTGGCCCTTCGGCACCCGCAGGGGCGCTGGCGAAGAGTAAAATCGCAAGGAGTAAACTAGTGAGGCGGTTATACATTGGGTATCTCATTTCGACCAAATTGGAACGAGTGTACCTAGTATAAGTGGCGCTTTGTAGAGTTCTCTTCGCCAGCAAGCTGCTGCTTCTAGCTAAAGAGAAGCTGCTGCTTCTAGGCTATCCTGATAGCGGTCAACCTTGGAGACGTAGCGAGCAGCTGCATTGGCTCTGTTCGCATACGGGCCCACATTATAGGCTCCCAACGCACACGTGCGATCGCCACCACAGCGCTCTAAGAGGTGCGATAAGATCTGCGCACCGCAGTAAATGTTCTGTTCGGGATCATGCAGGTCGTCCGCGCCGCAAAAATTGCCCCAGTAGTCGGGACGAATTTGGGCCGGCCCAACCGCACCCACGTTGGAACGAACATGCTTCCTAAATGAGCTCTCTGTTAGCACAAGACTCGCGAGCAGCTCAGGTGCCAGGTCTTGTCGTTCTGAGGCTTCCAGAATCCAATCAGCAAACTCAGTCGCGACACTATGATTAATGCCAAAGGCCGAGCTGACTTGTCCACCAAAGCGATCAACTTGGGCTTGTCGAATCACCCGTTGCATCGCAACTGGCTTCGCAAGGGTGTAGTTTTCGTAACCTTGGTGTGCGAGAACATGACTCACCGCCAAGCTTGTGGCGACCAAACTCATAACCCCAATCACAGCGAGCGGGATCGCTAGTTGACTTACATATTGTTTGATTGCGCTTTTCATACCCTGTTTATGTCAAATTAATTTTTATGTCAAATTGATTGCTTGAGCCTCAATTAAACACGTTTGTGACTCAGACCACACATGTTAACGAGTGCACGCCACAGGACCTAGGAGAATCGTAGCGCGTTGCTCTATAACCAATTCATTCAGCTCACAAGCCCCTTTAAGTAAGTACTCACTTACTTAAACCCACCGATTTTCTCTAGCTTCGTGGTGAGACATCGGTCAAGAAATTGGTACTGATATAACCAATCAATCTAACCGAATTTTGTTAACAACCGCCTTACCTAAGCTATCCGGCCCTCAACGCAGCAATAATTTTCGCCTGCTGATCGGCATCTGAAACCGCGAAAGATGCTGAGGTACGATCAACAAAGTTGCCGTATCGCGCCAACATTTGCGGCGCGATCTCGTGCGGTTCACCCATCACGCCGAACTCGCTAATCATTTCATCAGTGACCAATGTGCCCATTTCCTGCCAGCGGCCTTGCTTGGACATGGCATTGAGCTCACCCTGCAGATCCCCACAGCCAAT
Organism: Pseudomonadales bacterium; assembly: GCA_029244465.1. GTDB lineage: Bacteria > Pseudomonadota > Gammaproteobacteria > Pseudomonadales > Azotimanducaceae > UBA4421. The sequence continues at coordinate 22,504 of JAQWQN010000140.1, read as the reverse complement.
CGCATCCAACACACCTTTATAGGCTGGCGTTGAACCGTAGAATGCGATGCGTTCCCGAGTTGCCTTTTGCGCAGTTTCGTATTCTTCTTCAGTGCGACCCGTGACAACGAAACAAGAATAAGAGAGCTCAAAGTCGTCGCGACTACGACCTGCTTTGGCGAGGCCCGCCTCGATTGCGGGCATCGTCACCGAATTAATATAGGGCATGTTTGAGAACGGATGGATGATGAGTCCATCCGCTACTTCACCAGCCACTTCCGTCATTCTCGGTCCTACCGCAGCCAAGATGACACGTGGCGCGCCGTATTCTTTATCCTCAGGCGTAAACGCTGGCGTCATCAATGTGTGGCGGTAATATTTGCCAACGAACTCCAATGCTTCACCATCGTACCAGTTAGCCCAAATTGCACGCATCGCAAGCACCAGTTCGCGCATTTGTTCGGCCGGCGCGCCCCACTGCATGCTAAAGCGCTTAGTGATATGGGGTTTGATTTGCGAGCCAAGTCCGAGCGTAAAACGTCCTTTTGAGTAGGCATTCAAATCGTGCCCAATATTCGCCAAGTTCATAGGGCTACGCGCAAACGCAACCGCTATAGAGGTTGCGAGCTCTAGTCTCTCAGAATGCTCGGCGGCCAGGAGCAATGGAAAGAATGGGTCGTGATTCATCTCAGCCGTGCGGATACCATCGTACCCTGCTTGCTCCAATGCTCGAACCTGATCCGGGATCTTGGCTAGCTTGTTACCTATACCAGCATCAACTTTCATGTGTATTTCCTTGGTTTGTCCGTTAGTTATCTATCTATTCGACGTGGCTCTTTGCCGCCGCTATCTATTTTATTACGCGGAGAGCTCAGCGATCAGTTTCATGCGATCGCTCTTAGGAAGATGTGCATATGCAGCAGATGTTCGATCGATGATGTCCCCATAGCGCGACTTTATCTGCGCCGGAATTTGATGTGGCTCGCCAATCACCGCAAACTCCTTGATCATGTCCTCACCAATCAGAGTCCCCATATCGTCCCAACGGCCTTGCTTAGACATTTTGTTGAGATCGCCCTGCAGTTCACCAGCACCAATTGAATCTAGTACCGGCTTGTATGCGGGTGTCGAACCGTAGAATGCAATTTGTTTCGCGGTGGCCACTTTGGCTTCGGCCAGCTCTTCTTCCGTTTGTCCAGTAACGACAAATACGGGATAGCTAATCTCGAAATCTGCACGCGACTTACCTGCTTTCGCGAAACCACGCTCAAGCGCTGGGATCGTGGTATTGCGCAGGTAGCTTTCGGTTGTGAACGCGTGGGCAATCATGCCATCGGCTACTTCTCCAGCGACCTCTGTCATCTTAGGACCCACTGCGGCAAGAAAAACTTTCGGCGCGCCGTAGTCGCAGTCGGTAGGCGTGAAAAATGGTGTCATCAAAGTGTGGGTATAAAATTTACCGGTAAACTCCAGGGGTTTACCATCATGCCAGTTACCCCAAATCGCGCGCATCGCCAAAACAAACTCACGCATCCGCGCCGCCGGTGACGACCACGGCATACTGAATCGCTTAGTGATATGCGGTCGAATTTGTGAGCCGAGGCCGAGCACAAATCTACCTTTAGAATAAGCGTTGAGATCATGGCCGATGTTGGCAAGTACCATTGGCGTGCGTGCAAAAGCGACCGCAATCGACGTCATCAATTCGATTCGAGACGTGTTCTGAGCGGCAACCAATAATGGAAAAAACGGATCATGAGCCGTCTCTGCGGTCATAATACCGCTATATCCCATCTCCTCGAGTTCTTGCGCTTGCGCGCCCACAGTCGATAAATCGGCACCAACGCCGCCGTCTACTCTCATAATTAGTCCTTCCTAAGTTCCCACAGTGCATGTTTTTCTGAACGGAAGACCGGAGCTGTACTTCGTTCGGTGGGCGTTTATTGCCTGATCGGTTTCACTTCTGCGGTTCGTTGCAGACGATATAAACCCTCGCACGCCTCTGTTCCATCCAGGAAATAGTGAGTTTCTATGGCATTGGCATGGAAGGTCAAGCGCTACGCGAGATTGTTCGGGTGCCGCAGGCTATGCACTGGTTGAAGTGCCAGGCCAAGGTAATAGGTGAGAATGACCTTACTCATCAACCCGTGCGTCACATGTGTCAGGCGCGACCAATCACCCATATCACGCTCCATGAGCTCTTCACGCGTCACCAATTCGGCCTGTGCGTAGGCATTAACGGTATAGGCCGTTTCGAGTGTCCGGCCTGACGGCGATGCGCAAAGACACTCCAGGCAGCCATGCTTCTTGAGGAGGCGACCGTTTTTGTCAGGCTGCCTTTTGCCATTTTCAGTAAGCGGCGAGGCCAGTCTGAGCTGCATTTCCTGCGCGACATTCCACTCCGTTTCTCCATGACGAAGTAGGAAAACTTGCTTCATTGACTGCCACTATCCCTAAAGCGAATGACGCCGATATTCATAGAGGTACATTTGACGATAGGACCACCTGCCTTACCGTCAGAAAAGAGTAGCCACCATCACTGTTAGACAATGCTAAACTTACCTCATGGCTGAACTAGTTGACTCATTCCACTGGCATTGTCGACACACATGGCGAGCGTCCGCTAAAAACACGTTATGGTGTTTATTGGGTTGCAGCATCGGTGACTTCGGTACCATTTATTATTTCCAAGCGTACCAACCTGACGTCGCAACGGTTGTTGTGATGCCGTTGGCGATAATCAACGGACTATTGACGAGCATCGCTCTAGAGACATTTATCCTCGCGAAGCAGTTGCCGTGGGTGCAGGCTCTGAAGACAGCGATGGGGATGAGTCTAATCTCAATGATCGGCATGGAACTGGCCATGAACGCGACCGACTGGATCTTAGTCGGCGACCTCAGACTCACGTGGTGGTCAATACTACCCAGTCTCTTGATGGGCTTTCTAACGCCATGGCCGTACAACTACTGGCGCTTGAAGAAATTCGGCGTTGCCTGCCACTAACAAACCTCGATTAAACACCGCTCACATCTTTGTAAGGAACTAACCGATCGCTTGTCTTAGAGGTACGACTGGCCGCTAGGCGTTGCTTCTTTGTGAAGATAATGCCTTGTTGACGTCAGTTCTCTCCTCATTGGCGGTGCGGGCAAGCCACAGTGTGCCAAAGGCTGTGACAAAAGGTACGGCGCGCTCCCAAACATCGCCAGGTCCATTTGGCAACGAATAGAAAATGACGGTCAAGCCAAATCCCAGGACCATTGCGAACGGGATTGCCCAAGGTCGCACCTGCCAATTTAGAAAACGAATCATGACCACGGGGCCAAAGGCAGCACCGAGCGCTGTCCAAGCAAATAGAACCCTCGAGAAAATAGATTCAGGCAGAAAAACAGCCAGCGCTACTGCGGCTATGGCGACAGCACCCACAGCCAGACGCGCACTTCTGCCCGGGTCTGTTGCTTCCGAGTTAAGCTTCAAATCATGGTGCAGGGCGGAACCTGCGACTAGAAGTTGGCTATCAGCAGTCGACATAATGGCCGAGAGCACAGCAGCGATGAGCACTCCGGTCACAACCGTTGGCAGCAGGTCAGCGGCCAAGACGAAGAAGATCTGCTCATTATCAATACGATCTTCAATCAGTAGATGGCCGCATACACCGAGTAAAAACATGCCACCAAGTACAATTGAAAACCAAGCAATCGCAACAACGCGCGCCTGGCTTATCTTGCTTCCGTCTGCCATGGCCATGACACGCGTGAGCAAATGCGGCTGACCAATCGGACCAAAGCCAATACTCACCATGCCGATGAAGAACCCGATCCCAAACCAACCTGAATGTCCACCAGACCAATGCCAATACCCATCGTCTTTGGCTGCTTCAAATAGCGCCGAGAACCCACCTACTTCGGCGAGCGCAAAAATTGGGAGCAAGATCGCTGCGACTAGCATCAGTACGGCTTGAAGCGCATCGGTCAAACTCACCGCCCAAAAACCACCCCAAAGCGTATAAAGCACCACGATCACCGCTCCCAACAACAACGCGGTCAGGAAGTCGAAATCGAAAACAGCGGTAAAAGTGTTGGCCGCGCCTTGAAATTGAGCAGCGATATAAAAAGTAAACGCAAAGAGCACAATGACAGCTGAAATTCGCGCACAACCTAGGGCAAGCCGCGGCGACAAACCATCGATTAACAAATCTGTCAACGTTAGCCAACCTTTCTCGCGACTTGCCTGACGCAGCCACGGAGCGACCACATACCAAACAACGATATGACCGGTAATCGTCCCGGGTAGCAGCCAAAACGAACCTAACCCTTCGCTGAACGCAATCCCACTCACTCCGAGAATCGACCAAGCGGATGAGGAACCCGCCGCGTAGCTCAAGCTTGCAACCCACGGACCTAGCCCTCGATCACCTAAGAAATACCCATCGGTCGTCGTCGCGCGCGATCTTGCCCAGTAGCCAATACCGAGCAGGACCGCCTGATAAACGATCAAAGTGATAAGGATGGTCACAATCCAGCCCAGCTATTCTCTAGATTCTGGCCACCTCCGCTATTCATCTTTATCGGCAGTTCGATAGTCGCCGAACGCCTCATCACGTTTGCTGAGTGCCTGGGTAAGACCTTTACGCATGTCCGCCAAGTGCGCTTGAGTGGTTTCGGTATAGGTCGCCAGCTGTTGCATTTCGGTGCCAGCTCGGATGCCCGCTCGAATACCCATGGCATCCATCTGCCGGTGAACAGCGCGCTTGTTGATCTGTTGCAAATCGGTCGGGGTCATCGCAACACGTTCCGCAACGCGCAAAACCTCGTCTTCGAGATCACCTTCTGGATAGGCCCGATTTGCAAAACCACTTTCCGCAGCTTCGAGTCCACTCATATGGTCACCCGTTAACATCAGTTCCATAGCGCGGCGAAGTCCTACCACCCACGGGTAAAATTGATTATCAGGCGGGCTGATCGAGCGAACCACTGGGTAGCCGATCTTGGCATCTTCCGCGACATAAACCAGATCACACGCAGTCGCAAGTTCAGTACCACCCGCCAGACAATAGCCATGAACCTGCGCGATGACAGGCTTCGCCAGATCCCAGATTTTAAAAAATCCTTCCACAACATGCCGCGGCCAGTTAGCAAGACCGCCCGCTGTGTAGAAAGGTTGGTCTGCCGCGACATTGGATTGCAGGTCGTAGCCGGCAGAGAAACACGGCCCTGCCCCTCGAATAATCATGACGCGCACCTCCGGGTCTTGGTCCCCCGTCTCTAACGCGTGAAAAAGCTCCGTGCGCAATTCGTTGGAAAGCGGATTGCGCTTCTCGGGTCGATTAAGTGTTATCCGTTTGAGGTGCGGACCAGGTTTGTCGACGATAATCTTTTGATAATCCATGGTACGCACCTCGTCTGATTGACTTAATTGAATCTATGTTGACTAACTGAACTTGAAATTGGCAGAGGTGAACGCATTGAAGGTCCGATCTAGATCTTCGCGAGAACCCGCCAGCGGAGCGATAATGTGAGTATGCACACCGCCGTCCGCATCGGATTGGATGCGTTCTTGAATTTCATCTTCGTTGCCGATAATGCCGATCTCATCAATCAGCGCGTCTGTCAGAGCGCCACTGGTTTTTTCCCGATCCTTCGCTGCCCAGCCTTCAGTAATTGTGTTCGCGGCGTCTTCATAGCCCGCCCAGGCTAAAAATTTGTTGTACACCGGCGTCGCGTAATAAGGACCGAAGGCAGCGCGGAACAAATTGCGACCGTATTCCTTGTCATCCGTGCACAAGACCATAGCTCGGTTGACAACTTCGACTTCTTGCCAGTCTTTGCCTGCCTTTTCCGCACCCCGTTTGACTGCCTCCATCATTTTTGGCAGTGCCCCCTTGGGCCAGAGATTAAAGATCACCCCGTCTCCTACTTCTGCCGCCATCTCGATCATCTTTGGTCTCAGACAACCCACATAAACCGGCGGCGGATTTTCTGCAGGTGCTTGGCGATACCCTTTGCTGAACAATGTGTCGCCGTCAAAATTCGTCTTCTCGCCAGACAGCATGATTTTTACCAACTGCGCTGTTTCTTTCACCCGACTCAGTGGCTTGTCGAGTGGTATGCCATTCCATTGACCCATGATCGTTTGGCTCGATGAGCCGAGACCCATGATGAACCGGCCCGGTAGCACTTGACTGATCACATTGGCAGAAGCTGCCAATACGGAAGGAGACCGGGTGTATACCGGGGTTACCGCCACACCCACGCGAATATTCGTGGTGTGATGGGCTATAGCAGCTACTTGCGTCAACGTGTCCGGCGCACCGGAGTCGCTAAACCACGCATCAGGAATGCCATTCTCTTCCGCCCATTGAATGCGTTCGACTGTGTCTTCAATTCGTGGTCCCGCTGGAACCGTAACGGCAATGCGTTTCTGAAGTGCCATTTTCTCTCCCCTCGTTGCAAGTAAAGCGCTAGAGTCGCATTTTGCCTCCCTCTAGATCAAGCGGTAGGCTATGCCGAAATCCGTTAACAACAAAAGAAGGGTATCGATGAGCGACGTCGAAATCACCGAAGTCAGAGAGGCACATCGTTTCGACGAGGCTGCGCTGACTGAATACTTAACCCAGCACGTCCCGGGCTTCAAAGGGCCCATGACCGTGCGGCAGTTTGAGGGCGGGCAGTCTAATCCTACTTTCCAACTGCTAACACCAAATCAGAACTACGTGCTGCGCAAGCAGCCGCCAGGTGAATTGCTACCTTCCGCGCACCAGGTCGATCGTGAATACCGCGTCATGGACGCGCTTTGGGACACGAACGTGCCTGTGCCGAAGATGTTCTGTCTGTGCGTAGACACAGAGGTTATTGGCACCAAATTCTATGTCATGGAAATGGTCGAAGGCCGCCTCTTTACCGAAACGCCACTACCCGGCCACTCACAGGAGGATCAACGTGCGATCTATTTGGACTTGGCGCGCGTCATGGCCAAACTGCATAGCGTCGACCCGGAAGCCGTGGGTTTAAGTGAATTTGGCCGCCCCGGAAACTACTTTGAACGCCAAATCGGACGATGGACCAAGCAGTACATTGCATCCAAAACTGAAGATATCCCAGCGATGGATAACCTCATTGGCTGGCTTCCAGCGAATATTCCTGAGCAAGGTAAAACTGTCATCGTGCACGGCGACTATCGTCTTGGCAACGTGCTCCTGCATCCAACCGAACCCCGCATCGTTGCGGTCTTGGATTGGGAACTCTCAACCCTTGGCGACGGTCTGGCGGATCTTGGTTATCTCTGTCAGGAATACCACGGCGAATCGTACGAAGACGATGGACTCACGACGGTCGACTTCACGACCAGCGGCATTCCACGGGAAGAAGAATTCGTCGCTGAATACTGCAAGCACGCCAGTCGAGACGGCATCGAGAACTGGCACTTCTATCTCATCTACAACATGTTTCGATCGGCTGGGATTATCCAAGGGGTTTATAAGCGGGGGCTCGACGGTAACGCGAGTTCAGAAAAAGCCCTCGAGTACAAAGATCACTGCCGTTCGAGATCAGAACGTGGTTGGGCACTGGTGCAAGAATGGACTGGGCAGGCCTGACTAGAGCAAACCGGCTCTCAGTAAGGATGGCAGACACAGTGTCGGCTGGTCAGCGACCACTGCTCGGACACGGGGATCCTGGGGTCCTAACAACCGACACAGAGCATCCATCGCAAGCCCAGCAGAAAACAGGTTCGCGTCGTTTGCAGCCACATCGACCAGGCAATCGGCCAAGCGTCCTACAGTTGATGCTGACAGCTTGCCTTCTGCACTGACGGCAATCACTAACGAGACCAACGAGTTCTCACGAACAATCGAGCGCACAGGTTCATAGCGTTCATGACCCAGAGAGATCCCTATTCCCTCGCAGACGTCGCAATCATCGGTTGGTCGCACAAACTTGATACTGCGCCGTTGAACGCGATCCATACTCTCTCGATTCTCTTCCTGACCAAGACACTCAATGAGCGCGCTGATCGCGTGTTCGGCGATTTCTGGCGCAGTCGCTCTCCTAACGAAGGCACCCAAGGCGTCAGCAGCGACCGAGCGGACATACGTTGAGCCATCGAACAAGAGACGATCGCGAAGACAAGACAACACATCTGCCGTAATTTGGCCACTCGCCCCCAAACCGAAAACCGCGGCTTTGCGCACCCACTTACTGGCAGATTGCGCCGCATCGAAAAAAAACTGGTTTGAACGTTCACCCGCACTGACCAATCCGTAGGTTGCTGCTCGGCGCACCGACTCGCGATCATTGCGAAGTGCCTCTGCCAAAAACGACAAAGCATCAACATCCGCATGCTTTGCCAATGCATAAGCTGCACCGATGCGGTTTGGCTCTGCAGCCTCGCCCTTCGCATAAAGCGCTGTCTTGTATTCCTCTAACAGGCCATATTCGTGTTTCGGTGCGACGCCGTCCATCCACGCTTGTACGCTCTCCCAAACCACCGCAACATCTGGCGAGACTTTTTGATCCTGCCATGCTTGACGCTCGGGCACCGAAATCGTTTTCGGGTTAGTGGTCCGATAAAGCCAAAACCGCCACATAAAACGCGGTCGATCCCGCCACGTCTGCCAACCATCACGGCGATGGTTACCGCGGTGAAACAGGTTGTGGGAGTACAGCAGTATCGACCCCGCTTCAATCGGCGCGGCCTCATACGGTTGAACTAACGGCCAAGCTAAATTATCCACCGCGCGCCGCAGGCGATCATCATGCGCCGTGCGTCGGTTCTTAATATCAGCTTCTGCATAGTTGGAACGCTTACCACTGACGGCAACGGTCTCCCATCCTTCGATCTGATAGCCGAAGTCCAAATGGTCAGCACCCGCGAAGTTATCGTGGTTTTCCTCGTGATCGAATGTCCAGTATTGGGAATACGGCAAAGTCGCCGTCGGCCCCATCTCTTCCGTTACTGCTTGCGGGTAGTACAATAGCTCGAGTTGCACCGGTTGGTGATAACGAGGCTTACGGCCGTTGTACGGTCCATTGTCGTCTTTATGCCAATGTTGGTCGTAAGCACCGCTAACGAAGGGCGTGTTGTGGGTGAACGGAACGATCGCCCATCCTTCACCTAACAAACTATCGCACGCTTGCACCAAGCCTGGGGCGCGCAGAACCTCTAAGATTTCGGGGAGATTCTCTGCCGTAATGTATTCCTTAGCCCGAAAGAGTGTCTTTTCTTTCTCATAGATTTGATCATGAATAAGCCGATCAACCTTGAGCGTATCGGGGTGCAACAATACGAGACCACGAGAGATAAAGTCGCTCACGAGGTCTTCGCTCTGAGTGTATACCGTCAACCCAGCCTCCTTGCTGGATTACCTACGTAGACGCTATCCGGATCTGCATCCTTAACTAGAACGGCTCCCGCTCCAAGTGTGGTTCCGGCACCAACGCAAGTACCAGGCTTAACGGTTGCCCCGCCCCCAACGAATACTCGTTCGCCCGTGGTGACGTTCCCGCAAAGGATCGCGCCCGTACCAAGAAACGTATACGCGCCAATCACGTTATCGTGCTCGATGCTCGACAACGCATTGGCGATGACCCCATCGCCTACCCTCGCATTGGAACCGATAATGGCATTGGCCCCGACGAGCACATTGATGCCGAGCTCAGCATCCGGACTAACAAACGCACGTGGATGAATGAGATTTACCACTTGGTTTCGCGGCAAGCAGGCGACGATCTCCGCACGCGCGTCAGCATCATCCAAAGCGACGATGACCCGCTGCGCTTCAACGGGCATTTCGCGGCACAAGGAAAATAGGTGCCCACACAGGCGTGCGATCTCGCACGCCTGTCGCGCCAACACGTCATGGTCGCCAATGATGACCAATCCGTTAGTCATAGCTAGAGCATCTCACTCGCCACAACCTCTAACGCATCAGCTTGTTGGCAACCTAGCAGCATGTTTGAAACCGTGCCACCGGCGTCAGCTTGCTTCCATCGCTGTAGACGTTCGCGAATACGCTCTGCCGGTCCAACTAAATGGCAGGCATCAATGAGTTCAGCCGGGACTGCAGCCATTGCCTCGTCTTTTCGACCTGCCAAATAAAGATCCTGGATCTTAACGGCCTCATCTTCAAAGCCAAGCCGCTTGCAGTAATCGTTGTAGAAATTTTTGTCGCGCGCGCCCATACCACCGATGTACAGCGCCATGTTGCCTCGAATAGGCATCATGCATTCTTGCACGTTGTCACCCATGACCACGGTGACAAATGGCGCGATATCGAACTGCTGTAAGGACTTATCATCGGCCGCCTTCAGACCTTTTTCTACCGAAGGTTGGAACACTGAATATTTTTCCGGGTCCATCCATACAGGAAAGAAACCATCAGCAACTTCTGCCGCAGCCGTCACACCAGCATCGGTAATGGTCGCTGCATAGATCGGAATATCCTCCTCACAACGCAAAATGCTCTTCAAAGGCTTCCCCAATCCTGTCGCACCCGGTCCAGCGTAAGGCATTTGGTACATACTACCGTCAAAGGTCACCGGTGCTTCCCGTGCGAATATGTCTTTCATAATCTTCACGTACTCTTTGAGCCGTGTGATCGGTTTGCCATAGGGCACACCATGCCAACCCTCGACTACTTGAGGACCAGATGCACCCAGTCCAACGATAAATCGCCCGCCAGATAGTTCTGCCAAACTCATTGCGGTCATTGCGGTCATTGCTGGCGTACGTGCAGGCATCTGCATGATCGCCGTGCCCACCTTAATCTTTGTCGTTTGGGCAAGAATCCAAGCGGCTGGTGTCACCGCATCAGAGCCATAGGCTTCTGCTGTCCAGATCGACTCATAGCCCATGCTCTCAGCCGCCTTCACCGCCTCAATAGGGATACTCATTTTGCGGCCCGAGTACCCTGAAATAATACCTAGTCTCATATATGACTACCTTTGATTAAGAAAATTAGCGATCGGCGATATTAACATCTCGCCAACGAAGGGAAAAAACGGATACCCCGACAGACACAAGCCACGACTCAGCCGAACCGCTTCGCGACCATCCGAAATACACGAGAGGAGACTTTTGTATTAGCTCAAGAAGCCAGCGCCGGAGGCACTCGGTAACTCGCTTTAGAGACCAAATCTCGCGGCAATGTAGCGCATGATGTCCATCGACTCGAACATCCATTCCACTTCATCACCACGCTGAATGCGCAAACAAGGCACAGTCGTTCGCCCCCCACCTTGCAACAGTTCCCGGAAGGCTTCCGGGTCTTGGTTGGTGTCCCGCAACGGCATCTCGATCCCATGTTGCTCCAAAAAACCTCGGACTCGATAACAGAATCCACACAGGTCAGTTTTAAACAATTGGTACGACTCTAGATTAGCTTCACTCATGGCGTTCTCGCTGCATCCCTTGATACTCTCTCTAAACTCTGCATTGTATACTCCTAATCTATACGCTCGAATCCAGCGATTTGCATCATCGCCAAATACCATAGTCAAAGCGCGATCGAGTATCTACACTCTGATTTTACCGACTATTGCTTCAAGACTAACAAATATGGCCAAAAAAGACCGACGTGTAATTCTAGCCCGTAACACCATCATCGGCTTCATCGCCGTTGTCACGATTGCGATCTTTGGCTTCGGCTCCTATGTCAGCTCACCACTGTCAGAACAAGGCGACATTTCGGACGCCGATGACCTCAGAGAAGTGGAAAACCCGCGGCCACGTAGACGCAGCGATCCAATCACCGTGGTTGAATTCTTTGCCTATACGTGCGTTCACTGCAAAAATTTTGACCCCATGATTGAAGAATGGGCCGCTGAACAAGGAAAAGATGTGGCCTTCAGCCGCCAACCTGCCATGTGGTCACCGGTACAAATCATGCTGGGTCAGACTTATCTAACCTTAGCCGACAAAGAAACGTTGCCCCAGAACCACGCGAGAATCTTCCGCGCGATCCACGACTCGCGGAAACAGTTTCAAAGCGCTGATATGGTCGGTGACTATGTCGATGGCCGCGGTCTGAGCAAAGAGGAGTTCCTACGGGCGTTTAACTCACCACGGGTTAAAGCTGCCGTGCGTGGCGCGGAAACCGACCTGAGGGAATTCAAGATCAGTGCGACACCTTCAATCGTTGTCGCTGGGCGATACATCGTCGGGATGAAAGCGGGTATGGGACGCGCGCTCGAAGTGGTAGACAAATTGGTTGCCCAAATACGTGCCGAAGACCAAACCAAGGGCTAATTTAGGCCCGAAATCACGACGTTAGCGCGTTCAGGTTCCGTTCGACCAGAATTCGCTACCTTAGCGCTATGGTTTTGCTCGGGGCTACCTGATGGGCGATTATCAAACACCAATCCAAGTTATTGCCGTTGCTAGGGAGACAGCCTGGACCAGGGCTATCGATCTGTACGCGATCCTTGCACGTCTCGCCTTAGCTCGCAGGTCGGAGAGCTCGAACAGCCGGCAAGCAGGACCATTGCCCAGGATCCGCTGGTGCTAGTCGCCGCTGGATTCATGTATCGCGTTCAGCTGTTCGCCGACTAAACACCTCCCGTTTAAAACCGCGATTTTCTTACACTAATTTTTCATCACCGCTCACGCTTTTAATGGCAAAGTAAGGCGCTTGAATTAACGTGGTCAACGAGAGCACGCATTGGCGAAACGACGCACAATATTATCTGCCCGGCGAGCAACCAAGAGGCCTGCCAAGCGCGGACAGAAAAAGCCACGTTCATGGGCTTTCGGCCTCCTTAAGCTAACGTTTGGGTTTGGCCTGTTCGTCGCACTAGGCGTTCTCGGCTACCTAATTTTTCTCGACCGATCGATAACGTCCACATTCGAAGGACGGCGCTGGTCCGTTCCCGCCCAAGTATTTGCCCAACCATTGGAACTGCACGCAGGGGCCCAAATTAGTCGCTGGGCTTTAACGCGCGAACTTAGCCGCCTTGGCTATAGCAACGATGCAAATCTAACCACACCCGGCACATTTAAAACTCAGAACAGCGAATTGCAGATCTTTCTGCGGCCTTTCCAATTCATGGAACGAGCACGCGGGGCACAGCGTATCAGCGTGCATTTTGCGGACACACATATTCAGCGCATTACCAATGGCAATGGCGAAGTGCCCCTGATCCGACTGGAACCCGCCATCATCGGCAGCTTCTTTCCATCCCACGGTGAAGATCGTCTCATTCTCACGCCTGACCAAGTGCCCTCGCTTTTAAGCGAGGGTTTGAAGTCAATCGAAGACCGAAATTTTGACACGCACATTGGCTTTTCAGCCACCGGTATCTTGCGCGCATTTTGGGTTAATCTAAGCTCAGGCGAGCGCCAGCAAGGCGGTAGCACGCTCACACAACAGCTCGTCAAGAGCTACTTCTTAGACAATCGCCGGACGATCGAGCGTAAGCTAAAAGAGGTTGCAATGGCGATCATTCTCGACGCTCGTTTCAGCAAAGAAGATTTGCTCACGGCCTATATTAACGAGATCTTTCTGGGCCAACACGGCAATAGAGCGGTCCATGGTTTCGGCCTTGGTGCTCAGTTTTACTTCAACAAACCTTTAGCCGAGCTCAAGGCTGATGAGATCGCGACCTTAATCTCGGTCATCCGTGGACCGTCTTACTACAATCCATTTCGTCACCCCCAACGAGCACGCGAGCGCCGTAACCGAATACTCAACACGTTCGCCCGAGACGGATTGATTTCGGGCCAAACGCTGGCAACCAGCCTGGCGCAACCATTAGGTGTTGTCGATGGACCAAGTTCTGGTGGCGCATACTATCCGGCGTTTATGGATATGGTTCGCTCAGATCTACGTGACTTTTATGCTCAATCCGACCTCAATTCGAAAGGTTTGAGAGTGTTCACCACTCTCAAACCAAGAGAACAGGAAAATACCCAACAAGCTGTCTCACACGTACTCGGCCAGATCGAGTTAGACCGCAGACTCACCGCAAAGTCTCTACAAGCTGCCGCCATAGTGGCAGATACTCAGACTGGAGACATCCAGGCCTTAGTGGGAGGGCGGCAAGGTCGAATCGATGGTTTTAACAGAGCGCTCAATGCGGAACGACCAGTAGGCTCCCTGATCAAGCCTGTGGTTTATCTTACCGCAATTGAAAACGGTATGAGTCTTGCTGACCCGGTTAAGGATGAACCCATCACGCTCACACCAAAGTTCGGCGAACCTTGGTCTCCTAAGAATTTTGATGGCCAGTTTTATGGCGAGCTACCTTTGTTCCGAGCGCTAGCGCAATCGCGCAATCTCGCAACCGTGCAACTTGGAATGAGTATCGGTCTAGAGCAAATACAAACCCGTTTGAGTAATCTCACAACGCGCGCGCCAAAAAACCCTTACCCTAGCCTTCTGCTTGGCGCTGAACCGCTATCGCCCCTTAAAATGCTAGAACTCTATGGCAACTTCGCGAGCGGTGGATTTAGGACTCACCCAAAAGCAGTCATCGCCGTCCTCGACCCAGAAGGCCAACCAGTATCACATCATCCTTTTGAGCTCGAGCAGACAATCGCACCTAACGATGCAGCGACTCTCGCCAGAGCCCTAGAAATAGTAATGGCAAAAGGGACCGGCAGATCTTCTCCCTACGCGCAGGCGGGAGTCGCCGGCAAAACTGGCACCTCCAATGATAACCGAGACAGTTGGTTCGCGGGTTTTGATAACAGTCGGTTGACCGTCGTTTGGGTTGGCCGCGATGACAACGAACCGACCGGCCTGACAGGCGGGTCGGGCGCCTTGCGCGTTTGGAACGAAATCACGCACGGGCACACAATCGATCCATTGATACACGTGCATGCCGATGAATTACTCGAAGTAGAGTTTCAAACCGGTTTGAGAGCGCACAAGGACTGTGCCGATGTTGTTTTAATTCCCGTGCCATCACCACAAAACTTAGCGATCAAACCCGGCTGCAATATCGGCCCTTCCATGCGTCAGCGGGTCAAAGGCTGGTTTGACTAACGTGTTAACTGACGTGAAAGCTACTCTCTAGAACACTGATAGTCACCAATCATCGCCGCGGCCACACAGGTGCTTACCCATGCCAATTCATACGCACGACCCGCTCGCTCGTGCTGTCCCGACTGTTGGTAGTTCGCTTCTTTCTGTACGATGAGCAGACCATGCTATCTCGCAAGAAACAAAACAAACGCTTCACTGTTCCGTTCGTATTTTTGTTTTTCGCGTCTTTGGCTCTAGGCGGCTGCTCAAGCAATACAGTTGCACCGCCAATTTCCGAGGTTAGTGACCGCGCCCCTATTGAGAGAACCATCGCCACCGAAGATGCGACTAACCAAGCAAGCACTTCTGCTGCAACAGTGGAACTGTTGGCTCAAGCGAATGACTCACTAGAGGCTAACGATCAGGCGACAGCGATCACGTATCTTGAACGCGCTATCCGTATCACACCTCGGAACCCGGAGCTGTGGGCCCAGCTTGCGCTTGCGCATCTTTTAGACGGAAACTTGAGCGTCGCGGAACAACATGCACGCAAAGCGATCGCCCTCAGTTCAAGTGACGAGACGCTAGAACAACAAGCCTGGTTGACGTTCGCCGATGTCCGCGAAGCACAAGGCAACAGAACCGAAGCACAAGGCATTAGGCGGCGGTTTAGCAGATTTCGAGGATAAGGAGAAGACGATGGCATTTTCAGAATATAAGGTCTTACACATTGCAGAAGGCGGCTGCGGCACAATCTTTCTCGGCGCGTCAGGTGTCCCGCTTAAACGACTAGAAGCTGAACTCAACGAGCACGCTGCAGACGGTTGGCAGCTTGTTTTTCAGACCCTGGAGAACAAACGCTATTTGCTCTTTTGGAACCGGGAAGCCGTGATCGTTACATTGGCGCGGTAAGCGTCCGTTCTCGTGCAGAGAATCGCGCCTAAACACCTGCTCGCCAAGCCGGTCGTTCGCCTGATCGACGCCTACAGGGATCGCGGTGGCGGTAAACATTTCTTTGGCGTCGAGTGCAACTTTTCACCGACCTGTTCCGACTATACAAAAACAGCCCTACAGGAAGATGGGCTGTGGCGAGGCGGTCACGCGGGCTGGCAACGAATTAGACGCTGCATCAACCCTGATCAAGTGGGCAAACTCAACGATCCTTACCGGGGAGACAACATGTTAGAAGCACTGACGCTACGCAGCGAAGATGTCGCAGACCACGAGGAAGCGTTACGGGTGAGAATCCGCGCGCTGACGGACGCAAATCGACTCCACTATTTCAAGCGGTTCAAGTCAGATCTGAAAGATCCCGACACTTATGCGGTCTTGAACTGGTTCTTCCTCGCCGGGCTACACCACATGTACCTGGGCAATTGGCTAAGAGGGGCAATCAATCTTGTCATCCTAATCGCAGGGATCGCCCTACTCTTCAGTGCGTTCACAACCCTAGGCATGGTTGTGATCGCAGCACTACTCGCAATCGAGTTGATGGCATTATTCCGTTCGCAGACAGTCGTTGCCAATCACAACAACCTCCTTGCAGAATCTATCCTGGACGAGCTTGAGCGGGAGGTTTAGGACAGGCCAGCAGTTCCAGCCAATGGACGACAGGAACGCCAGTCCGATGGCCGAGGTGAGCTTGGCAGCCAACATTTGCGGTTGCGATGATCTCTGGATCATGCTGCAACAGAGTTTCAACCTTACGGCGTCCCAACTCATCAGACATCTTTGGTTCAAGCATTGAATAGCTCCCCGCTGATCCACAGCAAATGTGCGGATCCTTAGTTGGCACTAATTCATATCCCACAGCAACGAGACACTTTTCGACCGACCCCGTAATTTTCATGCCATGTTGTAAACTACAGGGCGCATGCCATGCGACACGGTCAATATCGTCACGCTTATGCAAATCAAGCGAGGCGCGCTCTACGTATTCCACAACATCAAGTGCTGCGTCGGAAACCATTGCCGCCGCTTCGGCGTACTCAAAATCGTCGGCTAACAACCGCCCATAATCCTTAATCGTGACACCACAGCCACTTGCGGTAGAAACAATGGCTTCGCAGGTATCAAGATGACCGCTTAACGCATCGACGTTCTGCCGTATTCGTTCTAGCGCTCTAGATTCATCACCAAGGTGTAGATCCAAAGCACCACAACACCCCTCCTGAGACGCAATTTCAACCCCAATACCTTGCTCATCAAGCAGATTCAGGAAGTGCTCATTCGTGGTCGCTGTCGCAACTTGTTGAGCACAGCCGTTCAGCAACAGTACTTTACGTGCATGCCGCTCATTAGCTGTCACCCCCATTCCAATCCGGTGGGGAATATGTTGTTTGAACCGATAAGGAATAAACGGTCGAGTCATTTTACCAAGCTGCGCCATCTGACGTAATCTTGAGGCATTCGGAACAAGCCATCGTACGAACACGCGCAACCAATTCTTAAGCCCACGACGACTCGGACCCAGTTTATTGCGAGCGATTTCAGCAAGCTCTCCGTAAGCGACCCCTGATGGACAAGTGGTCTCACACGCACGACAAGTGAGACAGCGATCAAGATGCATTTGACTGCGCTTAGAATCACCAACCTCTTCCAGTAAATCGCGAATCAGGTAGATACGCCCTCTGGGACCGTCTAGTTCATCACCCGTGAGTTGGTAAGTCGGACAGGTCGCGTTGCAAAACCCACAGTGCACACAACTGCGTAATATCTCGTTTGCACGCTGTCCTCGATCTGTCGCTAAAAGCTCTGCTGAAAAGTTAGTCTGCATCCGACCCATCCAAATTCGACAAGAGATTCAGAGGGGATCGAAAGACATCACCCGGGTCAAACGCTTGCTTGATCCGGCGCATAATTTGTTTCTGCCCCGATTCGATAGGGACTTCACACCCCAACTGCCAAGCCCAGCCATTAGCACGGTGGACATACTCAGCGATGTTCACAGATAAAGCGTTCGTCCAGATCCAGCGAAGCCCACCATTCCACTCGAATGACCAATCGAGGCCTTCCGGTGCTGGCGCATTTGGCGGGCAAATCACTCTGACCGCCCCACTCTCTGCCATCGCCGAAAATGCCACATGTCGTTGATCGCGGATGCTCGACCAGAGGCCATTAGTCGCATCACGCTGACCACCAAGACGCGCTTCCGCAGCATCGAGCGCACTCTCCGCACCCTCCAATCTGATGCTTAAGTTGTCATCATGCCAAAATGTTGCTGTGACCGGATAAGGCTGCTGTGCAACCTGTCGACAGAATCTTAGTGCAGCCTCGCCATCCAGCTCATAACACAGCGTGCGCGAGTGATCTGGCTGTGGCACCAACCGCAAGGAAGCTTGGAGGATGAGACCGAGATTTGCGAACGCACCAACGTTTAGACGTGAAACATCATAACCCGCAACGTTCTTCATGACTTGGCCGCCGAATTTAAGCCGTTCACCTTTGCCATTAATGACTTCAATGCCAAGTACTGAGTCTCTCAGTGAGCCTCGCCAAGGTCTCCCTGGGCCAGAAAATCCAGAACCCAATGCCCCTCCAACGGTGCCAAGACCTGAAAACTCAGGCGGTTCCGCACCTAACATTTGTCGTCCTCGGGCAAGCTCCTGCCTAAGCACTTTAAGCGGAGTCCCAGCCCGCACGGTGACCACCAACTCTTCGGGTTCCAGCGCCACTATGCCGGTATGTTCGACGGTACTCACCATTTCAGCCGAGATTTCAGCCGAGATTTCAGGTAGGTAATGTCGCTTGCTACCTTGCCCGCAGACCTTCAAATGACGGCCATCGCTTAATGCGCTCACAACAACTTCTCTCAGCAATTCGGTCTGATCCACTAAAATCGTTCCAGCTCTGGGAGCGGTAACTCGCCATGACGAACGTGCATCCCGCCAAGTTCTCCACAGCGGGTCAAGGTCGGGATCCCTTTACCCGGGTTAAGGATCCCGTTAGGGTCCCAAGCGGCTTTAAGCGCAAAAAACTGTTCCAACTCCGTCGGATTAAACTGCACGCACATCTGATTGAGTTTCTCCACGCCAACACCGTGTTCACCTGTGACGGTGCCACCGACTTGGACACAGAGTTCGAGAATCTTGCCGCCCATTTCTTCAGCTGCTTCAAGGTCTCCCGCCTCGTTAGCGTCGAAAAGGATCAGCGGGTGAAGATTGCCGTCGCCGGCGTGAAATACGTTCGCAACACGCAGACCATACGTTTCAGAGAGAGCAGCAATCTCGGCCAGCACACGACCAAGCTCGCGGCGCGGTATCGTCCCGTCCATGCAATAATAATCTGGGGCTAGCCGACCAACAGCTGGGAACGCGGATTTGCGTCCCTTCCAGAGTCTGAGTTGTTCTTGCGCACTTTCCGCGATGTCGACGTGATAAGCACCTGCCGTGCGCACGATCCGATCTACTTGGGCGGTCAGACCGGAGACTTCCAATTCCGTACCGTCTAGTTCAATCAGCAGGATGGCAGCTGCATCTTCTGGATACCCAGCTTTGGCAAATTGTTCAGCGGCTTGCACCGCTAACTTATCCATCATCTCCATCCCAGCGGGAATGATGCCGCGTCCGATCACCTCAGCAACAGCAACGCCAGCATCAGTAAAGTTACGAAATGCCGCCAACATCACTGCTACAGAATCAGGGCGCGGCAACAACGCAACCGTGATCTCTGTAATGATCCCTAACATACCTTCAGAGCCGCAAAGGACAGCCAACAAATCCAGTCCCGGGGCGTCGTACCAAGCACCACCGATCTCCAGCACTATGCCATCACTGGTCACCACACGCACACCGAGAACATTGTGTACTGTGAGTCCATACTTCAAGCAATGCACGCCACCAGAGTTTTCGGCAACGTTACCACCGATACTGCACGCGATTTGCGATGAAGGATCAGGGGCGTAGTAGAGTCCAAACTCTGCTGCAGCCTCAGATATTGCTAGATTCCTAACACCCGGCTCAAGCCGAGCGACAGAATTTTCAGGGTCAATCTCCAGTATGTGGTTCATTTTTGAGAGCCCGAGTACCACACCCGCTTCATGGGGTCGCGCGCCACCCGACAAACCGGTACCAGCTCCGCGTGGCACGATCGGGACACCATATTCGTTGCAGATCCGAACGATACTCACGACCTGCTGTTCAGTCTCAGGCAGCGCCACAAGCCAAGGTTGTTCGCGTATCGCGGTGAGTCCATCACACTCGTAAGGTCTCAGACCTGCGTGATCAGTAATGAGGTTCCCCTGTGGTAAGACACCACGTAGGAGTTCAAGCACTAAGTTTTTGTTGAAGGACCAATCAGTCATCTCGACATTATGCCTGAAGCGCGATCAACAGACGTCCTCTATCCGTCGGTTTCAGACGTTCGCTTCACCACGCTCCGACGTGGGTCGCCTAACTCGTCCTAGGCAAGACGTGTCGCTAAAAGTGGAAGTTGACCGCCGCGTATGGGCCATTAATATCGATCTGGGCATTCTGCACATTTTCAAACTCTTTAAGTTCGAACTGCACGGCACGATAGCCAGCTTCAAACCCTAAGCCCACTTTACTTTCGTAACCTATAAGCGCTGTGTATTCCATTAAACGATTGCCCTCGTAGCTTGCACCTTGCGCCTCGGCAGAGACCCAAAGTCCGGTCGAAGGTAGGTCAGCACGCAGGCCCACATAGAGCATCGGGATGACCTCATCAAACTCCGCATTGGTACCTTCGGTCACGCTTTGGATATCAATTTGACCTTCGAGCATTGAGACCGACAAACCCAAGTCGAGTGAGATCACGCCATCGAGCACTTGATAGTAGAAAAGCGCATCTGCCTGATCCAATTCAACCGCAGTCGATACATTGTCGGACAGCGCATAGGTCTGACCATTAAAATCGATGCTTCGCGAAAGGACGTTTTGGCCATCGGCCTCCATTTGTATATATTGCGCACGAACATTCGGCAAAAAGGGAACGCCGTGTTCAAGGGCGAAGTAGAGAACGTTGTTGCTCTTGTCTTCAATACCCAGATCTTCTTCCACGTCCACAGTCGTGATCGTTGACCGAATATCACCGGCATATTCCTGCTGCCAAGCACCAGCACCTGCATAGACGCCAAACAGCGTATCTGCCGCAGCGGGCAGTGAGCTTATGGCCACGATCAAACCGCCAATCAATGCCGTACTAAACCTGTTCATAACCTGCATACCCGGTATTCCTCTCGAGTCAAAACCTCACGATTCATCGACTCGATCAGCCTATCCGAGCCACCCACTCGTTCTTTTTCGAGTGCTGCCTTAAGTGTAGACGGGTATCCAAGTTTTGCTGTGAAACAGCGCACGACCCGGACAGACAACGACTTTCTTTTGCCACACGCGTTTTCAGCACGTAGGCTAGAGCCGCATAGGTCGCGGCAAAACGAGGAGTAGGCATGAGTATTGACGATAAATTTCACGATCTGGGTTTGACCCTGCCTGCGCCAATGAAAACTGCGCATTTACCTTTCGATCTTGCACGCATAGACGGCCAGATTCTCTATTTATCAGGTCACGTACCCACCGAACTTGATGGGTCTATGGCAAAACCACTCGGCAAGGTCGGTACCGACGTATCACCAGAAGAAGCCTATGAGTCGGCGCGCAAGATCGCGCTGGGGCTGTTCGCCTCAATACATCAAGCCATCGGTTCACTGGATCGCGTGCAAGCGTGGTTAAAAGTCTTTGGCATGGTCAACGTGGCGCCTGGATTCAACGCGATTCCACCCGTCATCAATGGCTGCTCGGATCTTATCCTTGCGGTTTTTGGTCCCGATATCGGTGCCCACACTCGATCTGCGGTTGGCATGGCTGAGCTGCCCTTTGGCGTACCCGTAGAAATCGAAGCACAAGTAAAAATTAGACTCTAGTTCTCTCATAATGCGTCGCGGCAGCCGGGCCGCAAGGTAGGAATCCACATGATCGTCAAAACCCTTATCGGCGCAGCCCTCGTTTTCACGCTCGCGAACACCGCCTGCGCAGAAGACCGAAACGAACGCAAAATTTCGGTAAGTGGCATCGGCCACACTGCAACAGCGCCGGATACAGCAGTGATCAGTCTCGGCGTCGAGACTGAAGCGAAGACCGCACAAGATGCACTTGCTCAGAACAGTGACCGGATGCGGAGTCTCCTGAATGCGCTCATGGCGTTAAACATTGCCGAGCATGATATTCAAACTCAGGCTATCTCTTTGCATGCCCAATACAATCACGAACGCAAACCAAACAGCAACAGCCTAGCCAAGCGCACTTTGCGAGGCTATCAAGCGTATAATCTTGTCACCGTACGGATCACAGAGCTCGCGCGGGTTGGCGAGGCGATCGATGCAGCCGTCGATTCGGGTGGCAATCGAATAGACAGTATTCGTTTCGAGATCGCGGATCCGAGCAAGCTCCTGAGTACCGCCAGGGACGCCGCCTGGAAAAATGCACACGCTAAGGCGGAGCAACTCGCAAACCTCGCAGGGAACACACTCGGCGAGGTTTTATCGATCGACAGCCATGATCACAGTTCGGGGCCTATGCGAGCAATGTCGCTCGCGCGTGGCAGCTCAGA
>JAQWQN010000137.1 GCA_029244465.1 Pseudomonadales bacterium | reverse complement strand
TGGTAAGTGCATCAAGCGCCTCGGCGGAGAACTTCAAAGGCCGATGCTCGGCATGATCAGCCAATATTTTTTCAGCAATCAAGAGAATGTCAGCCCCACGTTCACGCAGCGGGGGGAGTGCAATATCAATTTCACTGAGTCGGTAGTAAAGGTCTTCTCTAAACGAACCATCCTCAATCATGGCTTGGAGGTCCCTGTGGGTCGCGCTTATAACTCGAACGTCCGCTTGTATTGAAGTGGTTGAGCCAACGCGTTCAAATGACCGTTCTTGAAGAAACCGCAGAATCTTTGCCTGAAGCTGGATGGGCATGTCGCCGATCTCATCGAGGAACAAAGTACCGCCCTCGGCGGCTTCCAATTTGCCAATTTTGCGGGCGACTGCGCCGGTAAAGCTCCCTTTCTCGTGTCCGAAAAGTTCACTTTCGAGAAGATTCTCTGGAATTGCTGCGCAATTGATCGTGATAAGTGCTTGCTCGGCTCGACTGGAAAGACCATGAACGTTCGACGCAATAATTTCTTTTCCCGTTCCCGTTTCTCCTGTGATCAGTACTGTGACGTTAGCTCTGGCAACACGCTTAACACGCTCGGCAACTGCTTTCATTTCTGGACAACTACCAAGTAGTCCAGGGAGAAGAGGTTCGCTCGCAAGACCTAAACTTGATTGCTTGGCGAGCTCTGCTTCGACCTCACTCAGAAAAAACGCACGCTCGGTAGCGAACGTCAATGTGGCTGTATCAATGGGCTTTTGGTAATAGTCAAACGCACCGTTCGTGATAGCGGTCAGAGCGTGTTCCTTTTCATCTCGCCCTGTTATGACGACGACTTTAGTGTGCGGATAGTACTCACGAATATGGCGTAGTAGTCCAAAACCTTCTGCGGTACCACCGGGGTCAGGGGGCAGTCCTAGATCTAACGTCACTACTTGAAACGCACTTTTGCTAAGGCGGTCGCGGGCCATGGTCGCATCATCGGCGACGTCTACATCAACACCCTCAAAGCACCATCGCATCTGCCTTTGGAGGCCAGGATCGTCTTCGACAATTAGCAACTTTCTATCTGACACTGGGAGATTCCTTCCTAGAATACGTAATTGTAAATTCAGTACCTTGACCCAACGTACTCGAGACCGCGAGATGCCCGCCGTTTTTCTCAATCAGAAATTTTGCTTGGTAGGCACCGATACCCATGCCACTGACGCCTTTGCTGGTTCGGAAGGGTTTAAATAGTTCGTTACGAACGAAATCCTCAGGCATTCCTGGCCCATTGTCATGCACGGAAATGTAATTGGCTTCTCGAGTTGAATGCAGACGAAGCGCGACCGTCGCAGCCTGACTTGATTCTAAGGCGTTCTGCACCAGGTGGTTGATGGCGGTGATGAAGCCCACGGGAATCTGACAATCGTTATCCGCTCCGACATCGACAAACGTTATTCTGTGGTTTTCTCGCTGCGTCTGATCCAGCCATTCCTGGATTGCTGTGCCAGCAACCACCATCTCCACATTGCTGTGAGACTGACTGAGACTTTGGAGGATTTTTTGCATGCGCGTCACGCTATTCTGAGTCGTTGCTAACATATCATCCACGAAAGCAGGAGTTCCTTTATGTTTTTCCGCATTTTCCAGCATGAGCGAAAGCTGTGCTGCGATGGTCTTAATGTCATGGACGAGAAATGCAGACATTTGAGCGAGTGCTGCAAACTGTTCGTTTTCGACCAAACTTCGTTGGGCTGCGTTTAAGGCAAGAAAACTTGCGCATTGCCGCCCGATTAACTTAAGTGCGTCGTAATCCTCCCAATCCAAGGAGCCAGTAATCGCTTCCGATTCGTCTGCAAAGCATATTCCGACAATCGAATTTTCGATCATCAAAGGAATGACAAATCGAATCGGGACGGTTTCCGACTTGATCGCTGTCATCACTGTATTTGTGCCACCTGTAACAGACGTCGTGTCTAACACCCAATCATGAGATTCGTAGAAATCGGATAAAGCCTTACCAAGTGCCGTCGGCATTGCAGGTGGCCATATACTGTCGCCAACGGTTGAGCTCAACTCAAATTGGTTGTCTTTCAGAATCCAAAGCGAGGCGTTCTTTGAATATAGAAAGGCCAGACAACTTAGCAAAACTTGTTCTTCTAGGCTGTAGTCTGGATTAGTGTCCACGAGTCTTGCCGTGAGCCGGGTCCATTCTGAGCGATAGTCGTGCCGCGACTCGAAGAACGTCTTAGTAAACAACACACGCGTTACGCTGCGAAAGCGGGTAGACCCAGCGATCGCTAGAGTCAACCCGAGCAATAGTATGCTCATGAACAGTGCAAGCGTCAGACCAACATCTCCAGCGAAGGTCTGTGCAAGGTAGACCATCAGCCCGAGCGCGATCAGGAAACCACCCGACATTGCGAGCACACCCGTACGAAAGACGAACTCTCGCGACAGGTTAAATCGTAATCGGTTGGTTCGGTTACGAAGACTCGCAATAATAATGAAAGGAACGCTGAGCGCAAAGACGGCGGGCTGTGCTATCTGCAGGAGTGACGGATTATCACCAAGGCCCAGCCTGATTGACCAAAGAACTGAACCGTATACGAACAGAATGCCTAAGCCAATATTCAGGTAGCGAACGCGCCATCTGTTCACGGAGAGGGTGTTGCGGGCGAATTGTTCAATGAGTACAAGTCCACCGATGTTCAGAACCAGCATTCCAACCGCGACCGGCGTGGAATTGATATTCGCAACCTTGAACGCGATTGAAAACCAAATGAGCGTAGTAACTGTCGCGGTCGCGGCAAGGACCCTGGCGATGTTCCGAACCAATTTTTGATTCTCGTTATCACTGTACAAATCAAACCCAATGGCTCGGAACAAGAGGATGTGCCAAGTAAATAAGGCTGCAATTTCTAGCGGAACAGCCAGCAGGTCTCGTAGTGGCGAGAGCAACGAAATTACCCAAAACAGACTAACAACGCTACTCAAGAGCAGGGCTTTGCCGGTTACTCCGCGGACGAGATTAACAAAACAGAAAACGAAGAAGACGACATACACACCAAGTGCGAATTGTGGACTGTACGCTGCAATTGTCTGCACTTGGCGCTACCTTAAGTTGTGCGCGACGTCATCAATCTCGTAATACTTCTTGTACCATTTAACAAACTCGGAAATCCCGGTCTCGATTGGTGTGGACGGATGATATTGATGATCTCGAATCAGGTCATCGACATTCGCGTAGGTGTCAGGAACGTCTCCTGGTTGTAAGGGTAGAAGGTTCTTTTTCGCCTTTACGCCAAGTGTTTCTTCGAGCACTTCGATATAACGCGACAATTGTACCGGGTGGTTACTACCTATGTTGTACAACGCGTAAGGCACAGCTGCTGTCGCCGGATCCGGGCTGTTGCTGTCCCAATCCTCGCTAGGCATCGCCGGTTTGTCCAAGGTTCGGATTACGCCCTCTACGATGTCGTCGACGTACGTAAAATCCCGGGTATGGTGGCCATTATTAAAAACATCAATGGGTTCTCCGGCAAGTATCTTTCTTGTAAAAAGGAACAGCGCCATATCAGGCCTGCCCCAGGGCCCATACACCGTGAAAAACCTCAGGCCTGTGCAAGGAGTGCCGAACAAGTGAGCGTAAGTGTGTGCCATCAATTCGTTCGATTTCTTGGTCGCCGCATACAAACTAACAGGGTGGTCAACGCCATCATGTACTGAAAACGGCATGTTTGTATTTGCGCCATAAACTGAAGATGTTGATGCAAAAACCAAGTGCTCAGTGCCCTGGTGTCGAACGTTTTCTAGAATATTCAGAAAGCCTGTGACGTTAGCCTCTATATATGCATGCGGATTCTCAAGTGAATAGCGAACGCCAGCTTGTGCGGCTAAATGAACGACACGATCAGGACGAAATTCAGCAAAGACCTCTTGCACCGCATCTTTATCCGAAATATCACTCTTTGAAAAACTAAAGTCTGCGCGAGAGGTCAACCTCGCAAGGCGTGCGTCCTTAAGTGTGACATCATAATAGTCGTTGAGGTTATCAAGCCCCCTCACGGTATCGCCTCGATCTAGTAGCTTGTGGGAGAGTGTCGATCCAATGAACCCCGCCGCTCCAGTGACAAGTACCTTCATCTATAGGCGCTCCGTAACGCATTCGGGAGGTAGCACATGTTTCACGTCAAAGACGACGTGATTGCGAGTCGTGAGTGAATCTATCGATAGCGCTTGAAATTCGTTATGGGCGACGGCCAGAATGATCGCGTCATAGGCATTTTTTTCCGGTTCCACAATCGTTTTGATGCCATATTCTCTAACCGCATCGTCGCCATCCACCCAGGGGTCATAGACATCCAAACTCAGATGGTAGGACCGAAGGGCTTCATAGACGTCGACCACTTTTGTATTGCGGATGTCGGGGCAGTTTTCTTTGAACGCTAGACCGAGAATAAGAACGCGCGCCCCGACCAAATTGATCGCATTTTTCGCCATTAACTTGACAACTCGCACCGCGATATGCTCCCCCATATTGTCGTTAATGCGTCGGCCAGCCAATATCACCTCTGGATGATAGCCAACTTGCTGAGCCTTATGCGTGAGATAATAAGGGTCAACACCAATGCAATGACCACCAACGAGTCCTGCCTGAAAAGGAAGAAAATTCCACTTGGTGCCTGCCGCCGCAAGGACCTCTGCGGTGTCAATGCCCAATTTTTGGAATATGAGGGCAAGCTCGTTGATCAGTGCGATGTTAACGTCCCGCTGCGTATTTTCGATGACCTTTGCCGCTTCTGCGACGGCTATGCTTGAAGCCTTATGGGTGCCCGCCGTGATAATACTGCGGTACAGACCATCCACGAATTCTGCTGTTTCTGGCGTTGAACCGGATGTAACTTTTACGATCGTTGGCAAGCGATGCTGTTTGTCACCGGGGTTGATACGCTCTGGGCTATAGCCCGCAAAGAAATCAACGTTGTACTTCAAGCCGCTCACGGTCTCTATCTCGGGTATACAAGCCTCTTCCGTAGCGCCTGGATAGACCGTGCTTTCATAGATAACAACATCGCCTTTTGAGATTAAGTCGCCAATCGTCCTACTCGCAGCGACCAAAGGTCCAAGATTGGGGTTCTTAAAGGCATCAATTGGGGTCGGCACGGTTACGATGTAGACATTACAATCCTTGATGTGGTCAGGCGTGGATGAAAATGACAAATTAACTGCCCGATTAAAATCGCCTTCATCAACTTCAAGGGTACTGTCTACGTTTTTATTGAGTTCCGAGACGCGCGCCTGATTGATGTCGAAACCAATGGTCTGAAATTTGACACCAAATTCGATGGCTAACGGTAAACCGACGTAACCTAGGCCCAGTACGGCAATCTTTGCATTCTGAAGGTCTTGCACGATAAATCCTTTTGATCTGCGACTGAAGATTATGCCGTGTTATTTTTGCCAAAACCGTGAGTTATTCATAGTATTTGTCAAAAGCACGTTGCGTATCACAGGATTTACATCAAAATACATGCAAGATGAATTATTCACTTAGAATAAACGGCGTAAATGGATGAACTCCGAAGAGTCTAAAATCATATGAGTACAATAGAAAAAGCAGCCGCTAGATTAGTCAAGAAACCGAATCTAGCTAAAACCTTACCTTCGGTTGAGTCGTTAGAACCGAATCAACCCGGACAGTTGGCGTCGGCGAACTCGTTAGAGTCTAGCGCCGCTCACCAACTTGATCTCTCGAACACAGAGGGAACTTCACAAGACCAAACCTGTGAACTTGATTTCCCAATGTTGATTGAGAATGGGTTTTTGGTCCCCGGGCATTCGAATCTCAGCCAAAACCAAGAGTTTCGGCGAATCAAGCGGCCATTGTTGTTAAACATGCAGACGCAAATTCGCGCGGAATACCCGAAGCCGACGAATATTATCTACGTGACTAGTGCGTTACCCGCAGAAGGGAAGACTTTCGTATCGCTCAACCTAGCACTCAGCTTAGCCGGTGAGCTTGACCTATCCGTCATGTTAGTTGATGGCGACGCAACCAAAGGCGATTTAAGTCGATGGATGGGAATCTACAGCGAGCGCGGGTTAGTGGATTTGCTGGCCTCGAGCAATCGCGATGCCGAGAGCGCTGTCATTGGTACCAACGTTGATCGCTTGAGTGTGATGCCTTGTGGCAATCGAACGGACAATCTGGATGAATTGTATGCCAGCGATTTGATGTCAAACCTTATCGATAGTCTAGCTAATCGTGATACAAACCGAGTGATCGTGGTTGACGGTCCTCCACTTCTGGCCACGACAGAGGCTGCCGTACTAGCACAACTCATGGGCCAAACAGTGCTGGTGGTTGAAGCGAACAAAACGCCACAAGCTGCCGTTGAAAAGGCGATTGGTCAGTTAGAAGGCTCACAATTGGTTAGCTTGCTCCTAAATAAAGCCGACGGGACGACCACATCGGATTACAGTTACGGCTCTGGATATGGCGCCGGTAAAGAAGAAACCGAAGTAAGCTAAAAAGGCACGCGTTAAGCCGCTTATGTACGAAGAATATTTTGGGTTGAGTAAGAAGCCATTCCAGCTGTCGCCGGATGCCAGGTTTTTCTATCCCAGTGTGGAACATGCGAAGGCGCTTTCCTTCCTGCAATATGGTCTCAGTCAAGGTGATGGCTTCATTGTTATTACGGGTAGCGTAGGCACTGGGAAAACGACCCTTGTGCAGGCGTTGGTCAACGACTTGGACCAATCCGAACTCTCTGTCGCGACGATCGTAACCTCTAATCTGCACGAGAAAGATCTGCTACAAATGGTAGCAAATAATTTTGGCGTGCATGTTGGGGACAGCAGCAAAGCAACCTTGCTCAAAGAGCTAGAGCACAATTTTATTCAGCAGAGAAAAGCAAATCGCAGGGTATTACTCATTGTCGACGAGGTGCAAAACCTGCCTGATGATTCAGTCGAGGAATTGCGAATGCTCTCGAATTTCCAGTTCGATGGCCGCCCCTTACTGCAAATCTTTCTCCTCGGTCAGCAGGAATTCCGTGGCACGCTTTTGTCTCAGGGTTTCGAACAGCTCCGTCAGAGGGTCATCGCGACTTATCATCTCAATCCCTTGAGCAAGGAAGAATCAACAACTTATATCGAGCACCGCCTAACAGTCGCTGGATGGCAGGGTCATCCACAGTTTAGCGCTAAGGCCTATGCCGCGATTTTCCGATTTTGTGAAGGAGTCCCGCGCCGTATTAACAACGTTTGCGATCGACTCCTGCTATATGCCTTTCTTGAAGAAATCTCTGCTATCGATGCGGACGTTGTAGAGTCAGTTACTGAGGAAATTGGTACAGAATTTTTGGATGGCAAACCGATTGTAGATCCGGCCTCTGACAAGCGCACGGCTGCAGAAATCTTTGACACACCGGAATTGCCCCTAGAGAGTGCCGCGAGGTCAATGTTCGACAAGGCCGATTTACAACGACGGCTTGGTTCGCTAGAGCGAGCCGTCGACAGTTTAGGTCACACTGTAAAGCCAGAACTTGCAGACATTCGAGAAGAGCTTGGCTTCCTGCGACTGATAATGGATGACCTTTTGCATGAGGTACGAGAGATTTCTAACAAGAGCGCGCCCGTAACGAAAAAGAAACAAGCCTAGCCCTACAAGTTTAGTGGAAGTCTCTAGATTTGAAAGGAAGTTCGCCTTCTTGCGCATCTGATTTGACAGACTTCATATCGCGCAAATAGCAAGTTGCATCCTCCACGGCACCGGCAACTACATGGATGACGTTACCTTCGCGCTCAACAATTCCTTTGATTTTTAGCAGTTGGCCTTGCAGCCAAATGGCACGATAGCGGTCGAGGACAGTGGACCAAATGATGATGTTGATGTTACCCGTCTCATCCTCGAGTGTGAGGAAGACCACCCCAGTGGCTGTGCCCGGTCGCTGCCGGCCTGTAACAAGCCCTGCCACACGTATATTTTGACCTTGGCGATAAGTTTCTAGATCAGCAGCCGTTCTAAACCCGGTGAACGGAGGTTCATATCGCAGGAGTTGCATAGGGTGTGGGCCAAGCGTTAGGCCCGTATAACGATAATCGTTTATTAGGTCTTCCTGAGTAGAGGGAGATGACAGACTAATTTCACTGTCTTGTTCGCTGCTGAATTTATAGGGCTCTAATTCTTCACCAACCATAAGTGGCGCGTTGATAGGCATAGGGCGTTCAATCCCAGCAACTTGCCAGTGAGCTTGATGTCGATGGCCACTGATAGATATCAGTGCGCCAGCGCGGGCAAGAAACTTCAT
>JAQWQN010000107.1 GCA_029244465.1 Pseudomonadales bacterium | reverse complement strand
AAGAAGAAATGACCGGTGTTGAAAAAGCGATAGCCGATCAAGATCTAGATCGCGTGCCAGAATGTCTTTCTGATCGTTGGCTGGCTGATACCACTCTTTTCGGTAGCGCTACAGAAGTGCGTGAAGGTATCGAAGCCTGGTTTGACGCTGGGATCAAAACCCCAATAATTGTTCCGTCAGCCGTAAGCGGTGGTCAAATGCAGGCGCTGCAGGAGTTTTTTAACCTCTGGGATTAGTGTGAAATATATTCGCATCGTTCGTCACGCCAAATCTGCTGACGCGACTTCAGCGCAGTCTGATCATTGCCGACAACTGGCGCCGCGCGGACAGCGTGACGGCGCCACTATGCAAGAGTGGTTAGCTATGCAGCCACATCCTATTGAATGGGTGTGGACGAGCCCCGCAACCCGGGCCCAAGCGACAGCCGAATTTGTTTCCGCGGCGACTAACGCGCGAACGGTAGCGGAACCTTCGCTCTACCTCGCTGACGCAGATTCGATCGTCGAAGTTATTCGCGCAACACCACCCGATTTGGAAAGCATCGCCGTGGTGGCACACAATCCAGGTCTTACACACTTGACCAATCTGCTCGGGGCCGAATCAGTGACCGGCAATTTAGTCACGTTTGGCGTTGCACTATTCGGTCTCGAAAATGATTGGGCGCAACTTGTGCCCGGCTATTGCCATTTCGTTAGTTTGCATACACCCAAAACCGCCCACCAAACTTTTTAAACAGGCCCTATGGTTGCCTTTGCAGAACAGCCTTAGGATATACCGACAAGCTTGCCTGGCCACCTCAATACGCGTCGAGGTCTCTCGATCACAACGTAAGGAACACTCGCAAGGCCGGGTAGCGACTCAATGGTCGCTTTCCAATTCGCCATATTCGCCATATTCGCCATATTCGCCATAGATGCTGTGCGTGCGCCGCATATATGCATTCGCATCTTTAACATCTTCCGGAAGCTTCACGGTCACGCTAATCTAGCTCCGAATCCACCAGCAAACTCAAATTATGCAACTCGCCAAACCCGCCCTCGACGTCGGTCTCTACACAAACAACCTAGAAGAGATACTGGCGTTTTGGCAAAACGAAGCTCACGTACCGTTTTCCGAGTTATTGGCTCTCGGCGGTGGTGTCCGCCAATACCGCCACGCTGTTGGCGATAGCGTCATCAAAATCAATCACTCGCGGGAACGGATCGACACAGGTCAGCCAACCGGGCTGAAGGCACTGCGTCTGTTCAACGACCATGTATCTCAGCCAACCGACCTCAGAGATCCGGACGGCAACGTTTTACAACTTTGTCCGAGCGAGAAAAATAGAAATCTTGCCCTGACGCTCGTCACACCAAACGTGCAAGCGCAACAAGACTTTTACGGCGGCACCCTCGGTCTAACTGAACTTGCAGAATCGAGCTTCGCCGTGGGCGCCTCAACCATTACGCTCCTTGAAGGAGAACTCCACCCCTTCGAACGCGCTGGTACGGGGTTTCGTTACATGACTTTTCAAGTTTTCGATGTCGTTGCTGAGCACCAAGCTGCTTTACAAAAAGGCGGCGCTGAAGGCATGGCCCCGATCAAGCTTGGTGAAGTTGCCTACATTTCCTTCATCAAAGATGCGGACCAAAACTGGTTGGAAATCAGCCAACGCAAATCCATTACTGGTTCACTGGACTAAGCGCTGATCGGTGGGTATAAATTGCGTATCTCCCGGACGGACATCTGTATATGGGTTTCTTCTCTTTCGTAATTTTGGCCGCGATCGCTTACCTAATCTGGCGCATCAGTGATCAAATGCCGGACCTCCTTTTCCGCCTCAGCGAAATCCAGCGAGACGTCGCAGAACTCCGGCGCCGAACTGAGCCAAGTTCTAACGAGCCAACTCACGCCGATCATTCTGACCACACTGATTAAATGAACTGACGCATCTGAAGGTATAGCCATGAGACTCTTTTTTAGACTACTTCTTCCCCTCACACTCACGACTCAGACTTGGGCCGCGGAGGATCGCTTTGCAGCTGTCGACATTAAGCCCACTCACGTCGCGGGGGCAATCCACATGCTGGAAGGTGCTGGCGGTAACATCGGGCTTTCTATTGGAGACGATGGCACGCTCATCGTCGACGACCAATACGCCCCATTGGGAGACAAAATCCAAGCTGCCATTGCGGAGCTTGGTGGCGACCAACCGCGCCTTATCTTGAACACCCATTTCCACGGCGATCACACCGGATCAAATCCCCAGTTTGGACGCACGGGCACTATCGTTGCCCACGACAACGTCCGCATTCGTCTGCTGACCACGGCAAACTTCCCACGTACCGGCTTACCTTTGGTGACCTATGATGACGATGCAACCGTGCACTTTAATGACGACACCATCGCTCTAATACATCTGCCGAACGGACATACCGACGGTGATAGTGCGGTTTGGTTCAAGCATTCAAACGTGGTGCATATGGGCGATCATTTCTTTAACGGCCGCTTCCCGTATGTCGACATCGACAGTGGCGGCTCAATTGATGGCTTCATCGCAAACGTTGAGAACGTTTTAGCGCTCGTGCCTGATGACATCAAGATCATTCCCGGACACGGCGCGTTAGCATCAAAAGCAGACTTGCAATCAACCATAGATGCAGTCAAAGCTTCGAGCGCCAGCGTGCGAGCAGGTCTAAGCAACGGCGACGACGCTGCAGATATAGCGGCAACGTTAGACCAGGATTACCCAGGCTGGGGTAGTGGCTTTATCAACGCCAGCCGCTGGGTTGCGATCATCCTAGCTGACGCCAACAAATAATGGACCCGCTGGCGAGATTTAAATCTGATCGTCAAAGAGCCCGGTCGGACCGAGACCCGATGGCAAACCTCTGTACGATTGGACACAATGGCGATACGACGGCTGAAATGCGCACGCTCGTACTCCGAGATGTGGACAACGACCTCGCCATCTTTATCAACTCAACCAGTCCCAAGTGGCGGCCACTTTCACAATCTGTCAGCCTTCTAACCTACTGGCCAAGCATTCAGGTTCAGTTCCGTATCTTGGCCAACACAAGTTATGTCGCAGAAGACATCGTAGCTGAAAGTTGGCTGCTCAGACCCGATCCACCAAAGCGCATGGATTGGTTTTACAGCTCCGTCACCGCGCAAAGCTCACCCATCGCATCCCGTGAGCGATTGCTTGAACAGGTCGCCGCGATTGACCCGCCAACACCATTGATCGCTCCTAAAACCGCTCAGGGCCTAATCTTGTCACCCTACCAAATGGAACGACTCGATCTAAGCCAAGACAACGGTGTCCATGATCGGACCCTCTATCTTTGGCAACAAGACAACTGGGTAGAAACCACACTCGTCCCCTAGCCGCTCTTAGCAGCTTACGTTTCAGCCGTGACGATCCCACGGAGATTTTTAAAGCAGACATCTTTGGCGATCTCGACAAAGCCGCGCATGAAGGCTGCTTTCGCCTGATCGGCCCGAACCGCTGCGTAAAGTGTTGGCCAAACCCCCTCTTCACCCAGAGAGCGCACCGCCAAATAGTCTTTCTGTAAATATTCATGTAATGCCCAATTCGGTAGACAGGCAACGCCCCGATTGGATGCAACTAGCTGCACGATCATCGTCGTCAGTTCTGCGTGACGCATACGACGGGGTTCAACCCCGGCCGGTTCAAGAAAGCTGGTAAAAAGATCCAGTCGATCTCGGTCGACTGGATAGGCAATCACAGTTTCATTTTGTAAGTGAGTCGGCTCAACCCATTCGCACGCATTCAGCGAGTGATCTTTGGCAATCGCAAGTTGTGCTTCATAGGAAAATAGTGGGAAGTAACTCACGCCCAGTTCTTCGTCAGGGTCTGCTGTAATAACGAGATCCAGATCGCCCCGGCAAAGCGCCGGTAGCGGCGCAAAATGAAATCCGCTTGAAATATCGAGCTCAACATCTGGCCATTGCTCCCGATATTCATCAATAGCTGGCAGCAACCATTCGAAACAGCTGTGACATTCAATCGCCATGAAGATGCGGCCCGACTCGCCCCCCGCTAACCGTTGCAAATCAAGTTCAGAACTATGCACGAGGGGCAAGACCTGCTCCGCCAGTTTAAGCAAACGGTTTCCGGCACTGGTGAACCGTACCGGCCGTGTCTTACGGACAAATAGCGACATACCAACTCGAAGTTCGAGCTCTTTGATTTGATGAGATAAGGCTGACTGAGTCAAAAAAACGCGCTCTGCCGCGTCAACCAGACTGCCCGTATCACGCAAAGCGACCAACGTCCGGAGGTGCCGCAGCTCAACTTGTGACATGAATCTCACTCAATCAAATAGACCATCACATGTATAATATTCATTCTTATTTGGCGTGTCACGCCGTCGAAAAAAGTGAGCACCAGTGCACGACGGCATAGCCTTCGGTGGCATACACTCACGCCATGTTCAATCCTAATCAAACCGTTATAAGAGCGTTTGTTAGCCACGCGACCAGCGCCTTCCAGCATGCCTTTGCTGATGTTTCACCGGCGCACATTCGAACCCTCGAAACCGCCACACAAACGGCTATGGAAACCTTGCTGCGCTGCGATTGCCCGTACCATGACATCCAGCATACGATCATTGTCACTGACGTCGGCCAGAACATTTTACAAGGCCGCCAACTCGCCAAAGGTGATTTAAGTGCGGATGACTGGTTGCACGCAGTCGTCGCTATGCTTTTCCATGACATCGGCTACCTACGCGAACTACTCGCCGAAGACACACCCGAGAGTTCTGTCATCGGCCCGGACGGCAGCCGAGTGCAGCCACCCATGGGCGCGACAGATGCGTTCATGGCTCCATACCACGTGGATCGCGGCGCGCTCTACATACGAGAACGATTTGCTCATGAAGAACTGATCGACGTCGACATTGTCGCCGAGTGCATCGAAATGACTCGATTTCCTGTGCCGGCCGAACCAACTCACAATGCAACCGAGACACTGCCTGGTCTGGTACGTGCCGCAGACCTCGTCGGTCAAATGGCAGATCCACAATATCTGCAAAAGCTATCTCGACTGTTCGCAGAGTTTGTTGAGATCGGCGAAGCTAGGCGCCTCAACTTCAAAC
The DNA here is from genome assembly GCA_029244465.1 of Pseudomonadales bacterium. GTDB lineage: Bacteria > Pseudomonadota > Gammaproteobacteria > Pseudomonadales > Azotimanducaceae > UBA4421. Next base: position 13,146 of record JAQWQN010000107.1, on the reverse strand, counting down.
ATGCCGGTGACTTGCGCACGAACTTTCCTGAGTTCTTCTACAACCAGGTCCACCCATATATAGGTTCCGGCATAGATTATTTGAAGAGAACTCAAGATGGGCAGCAGTGGATTGCTAACCTCTATCATCACCTACACGTGAATTCCCCCGATCAGAAAGCGCATCCGCGTTTCAGAGCACCCGAGCTGGTTGTAGACAACGTCACGAGCTGAACTAACTCTCGCCAAGGCCGAAAAAGACCAGGACAAAACTCACTGGCACTGTCCCGACAAAGAAGAGTACGAAATTAAGTCGCTCATTCTGCTCGTCATCAAAACTGAGCCGAAAGCGACTACCCAGGGCGAGCCAAAGTCCACCGCCGAGGAACAAAGAACCAATGAATGTGAGGACTATTGCAGCCATAGAGCAGAATTTCCGTTGTTTCCTTTACTTGTCCCAGTTATACGACGTTTGTACCCAATAGGTGTCCCAATGACAACTGTTGCAAAAGGACCAAGAGAAGTTCGTTCAGCTGGACATCATTGAGGCGCACCGAACTGCGAAATCACACCCAGCAGATGGCTAGCACCCAGCGCTCTATGGTCTTACCCATTACCTTGCAAAGCTGGCGTTCTTGACGACCACAGAGCACCAAGCAGGCAGTGCCACCTTGTTATAGAACGCCGTCTACATTGCGCCGAGCTGGAGCATACCTCGGGGCTTGGCGCCGCTAAGATCGGCAATCCGTTCGTAGTTGGTAGCAATATCATCAGCATCAGCATCAACGCCAATGTTGACGCCTTCATTCTCAACGATGCAGGCAATCGAGAACTGACCACCCTGCGCTTGCATGATCACGCCATTTGGAGCGACATCGCTCACAAGAAACATTGCTGCAGGCGTCACTAATTCTGGTCCCAGGTTTTTTTGTGCTGCTTCGGGAATCAAGTCCTCTGTCATTCTCGTCGCGGCGACAGGCGCGATTGTGTTTGTATGAATATTGTTCTTGGCACCTTCGATTTTGAGCGTGTGCATCAAACCCACCTGCGCAAGTTTTGCGGCACCGTAGTTAGCTTGGCCAAAATTGCCATACAGCCCAGTGGGTGAGGTTGTCATGAGAATCCGACCATAGTTCTGCTCTCGCATGATCGGCCAAACGGCGTGGGAACAATTCACTGCGCCCATTAAATGCACGTCCATGACCATCTGAAAATCATCGAGTTCAATTTTAGAAAAGGACTTGTCACGCAGTATGCCTGCATTGTTAATCAAGATATCAACGCGGCCCCATGCATTCATGGCATCCTCCACCATGCTCTTCGCCCCAGTCCGATCAGAAACCGAACCACCGTTAGCGATCGCTTCACCACCGGCTGCTTTGATTTCTGCAACAACCGCTTCCGCAGCGGCTGACGATCCGCCGGAACCGTCAATTGCACCACCTAAATCGTTGATCAGTACCTTGGCACCGCGATTGGCCAGCTCAAGGGCATGGCAGCGACCCAAACCACCACCCGCACCGGTTACTATCGCGACCTGATTTTCAAATGAAATAGTCATGATCTTCTCCTTCTATTTTTGCCTTTTTCTGGTCTTCGATTTAGGGGCGTATACCGAAATGAACGGGGCCGACCAAATTATCTAACTGCGGCTGTATCCAATCGATCCATTCACACAGCACCGGTCGTGTCTCTCGGGGATCTATCAACTCGTGCACGGCAAACGATTCTGCCCTGGGGAATGGCGAACGTGCTTCTCGCAATTGGTCTTCAAATTCCTTACGTTTAGCATCCGGGTCTTCTGCCTCTGCAATCTCTCGGCGATACGCAACCGCAACCCCGCCCTCTAACGGCAGCGCACCGGACTCCACCGATGGCCACGCCAGCACATAATTCCCGGGCGCGTAATGCGCTGCAGTGGCAACGCCGAATCCTTTATGCACCTGGATCACCGCCCACGGCATGCTCGATTGCGCTGCAGCTGCGACAGCGGCCATCCCGTAGCGTATTGTTCCTGCCTGTTCTGATTCAGGTCCAATCATGAATCCCGGTTGATCAATAAAATTGATGATGGGCACATGAAACGTGTCGCACATTTCAACAAAACGGCGATACTTTTGTGCGGCTTCCGCCGTCATCGCACCGGCATAGAACATACAGTCATTAGCCAGTACGCCCACCGGTTGGCCATCCAGGCGGGCCAGCCCACAGATTTGGCTTGGGCCAAAATCACGGCCAACTTCAAAAAAGCTACCAAGGTCGACAATCATCTCCACAATAGCTCGCATGTCGAAACCCTTGTTACTCTCACGCGGCACTGCAGTAAGAAGCTCTTGTTCCATACGATCGCTAGGGTCATCGTTATCGTAGCGGGGCGTTCGTTGCCAAACTGAGCCTGGTAAATAACTTAAGAATTGGCGAATCTGACGAAAAGCATCGTGTTCATCTTCCGCAAGATTATCAACGATACCACTCGTCGCGTGTACCGCAGCACCACCAAGCTCGTCCTTCGACAGGCTCACACCGAGCGCACGTTCAACAAGCGCAGGACCACCAATTAGAACTTGCGCAGTGTGCTTGGTCATCACTGCAAAATGAGACGCGACCAACCGACCCGCAGGAAAACCCGCCACAGCCCCCATAGCACCACTGGCTATCGGGACTTGCGACATTGCATCTGCAATTATCTTGAATCTAGGTTCGGTAAACACAGGTTCGCCAACGGTGCCCCCTTTCTTACTAGAACCTTTGACCGAACCGCCGCCGCCTTCCAACATTCGAATCAAGGGGACTTTGTACTGAACGGCCAGATGTTCGGCATATACGCTTTTGCGCAATCCGGCCGCATTTGGCGAACCGCCTTTAAGTGTGAAGTCTTCTCCGCCGACAACTACGCGACGCTGATCAACTTTACCGAAACCAACCAGGTAGTTAGCTGGCGCATATTCCACGATCTCGTCTTTGTCATTGTATACAGGACTCGCTGTGGCACGACCATGCTCTCGAAATGAACCCTTATCAAGCACTGCGTCAACACGTTCGCGAATCGTTAATCGGCCTCTCGCGTGTTGTTTCGCGATACTTTGTTCACCGCCTTGCTGCTGTGCGAGATACCGACGCCGCTCTAGCTCTTTAACTTCAGGTTCCCAGCTCATGACCTACTCCGGATCTGTAAAGTTCGGTGTGCGTTTTTCAAAATTGGCTTTAACGGCCTCGATTTGATTGGCCGAACCGATGAGCTTCGTTTGCAAGCTGGATTCGAGCGCTAGCCCCACCCGTTCATCGGCGTGCCAGACCGTCTCGAGCAGCTGCTTGCTCGCTCTAATCGCGTCAGGCGACTTGCCAGCTATTTCATGCGCCATCGCCAACGCGTATTCCAACGGTTTTTCTTCCACTCTCGTCACTAGACCCAATTCCCGGGCCTCTTCGCCACTGAGAACCCGTCCCGTCATGGTCAATTCTTTTGCCACATCCAGTGGCACAATATCTCGCAAGGTTTGGGAGATGCTCATGTCTGGAATCAAACCCCACTTAATTTCCATAATCGACATCTTCATATCAGGACTGGCCACCCGAATATCAGTACCGAGCGCAATTTGCGCACCAGCCCCATAGGCAACGCCATGCAAAGCGCTAATCACTGGCACGGGAAGGCGCTTCCAAACCATAGCCGGGCGCTGCGCGAAATTTTCTGGACGCTCGTCGCGGCTGAGCAGCGTACTGCCGTCACCATTGCCACCATCGGACAATCCGGCCATGCTTTTCATGTCGAGACCTGCGCAAAAACCCCTACCATTGCCAGACAGCACCACGGCTCTAACGTCCTTCGCTTCGGCAAGCTGATCGCCAGCCGCGACAATAGCGCGAAACATCTCTGGGCTTAGGGCGTTGTATTTATCCGGCCGGTTAAGGCGTACATCAGCAACACCATCGGCTAGCGCAATAGTTACAAGATCTTCGCTCATTGATCACTCCGCTAATCAATTTGGACCGCGGATGCTATCACAATCGGGCTGTTACAGCGGAAGTCAGCCGCCCCGTGGTTACGAGTCGACCTTGTTCATCTCGTACTTCTAACTGCCAAATCATCGAGCGACGGCCGACGTGCACAGCCGTGGCGCGACCAGTCACCGACCCCGTTCGCGTTGCCCGTACATGGTTGCAGTTGATCTCGAGCCCTACACAAATCTCTTGTTCCGAATCCACACAGTGATTGGCAGCGGCACTAGCAAGGGTCTCTAACAATAGAACCGCGGCACCCCCATGCATCAATCCAAAAGGTTGTTTAGTGCGCTGATCTATGGGCATTACGCCCTCAAGAAAGTTGTTACCCACACAAGTAACCACGATGCCAAGCTGCGATACAGCCGTATTCTCATGCAATTTATTTAGCGCCGACGCATCCGGAGGCTGCACCCAAATCTGCTCTGTCACAATCTAATATCCCTGAAAAACCACTACGCAATCACCACTCAAGCTGCAGCTACTAGTGTAAACAAGCACTAGAACCGGCCTCAAGTAGCGCGATTATGAGCAGCTTAGCCGTGTTGGCGAGCCCGAACAGTGGCGAGTCTGTTCGTATCATGGGTAGCGTGCAAATTGCGCTGGCTGCAAAGATGGAGAGGGTGCTTCGCCAATCAACCTCTCGGCAGAAAACGGGGTGTCCGCAGCGCCTTTACGCCGCGCTTATCTGGCTTGTCAGCTCAGGATTCGACAACGGCAACGACTTGATCCTCTTCAACTTGATCTTCAGGAGCGACAAGAATCTCGGCGACCGTTCCATCAACGGGCGCTTCAACAGGTATCTCCATCTTCATAGATTCCAAGATCAGAATGACATCACCTGTCGCGACCTTAGCACCAACTTCTAACAAAACCTTCCACACACTACCTGTGACTTCACTTTCTACATCATGCCGAGCCATGTTCCCTCCTAATTAACCTCGATCCAAGAATCCAGTATCAATGTTACCGTGCAAAAATTGACTGCTTGCCAATACCTGTGCCAACAACGACTGATTCGTCGCAACCCCCTTGATCTCAAATCCTTTCAGTGCGACCAACAATCTGCCAATGGCAAGCGCTCGAGTGTGCCCTTTCGCAATCACCTTCGCCAGCATCGCATCATAATAGGGGCTAATCATCTGTCCTTCTTGGTAACCCGTTTCAATTCGAACGTCTTGCATAACAGGGGGGCGAAAAACACTCAACCGACCCGTCGACGGTAGAAAGCTCTCCGGATCTTCGGCATAAATGCGTGCTTCGATAGCAAAGCCACTTCGATCAATCCTCTCAGGCAGCTTAGCACCGCGTGACAATTCCAGTTGCAGCCCGACCAAATCGATCCCCGTTACTTCTTCGGTGACCCCATGTTCAACTTGAATCCTTGTATTCATTTCCAAGAATCCATATTCACCTTCAGGCGAAAGCAGTGTTTCCATGGTCCCAACACTGTCGTAACCAATTTCAGCACAAACCTGTGCGGCTTTTTCCGCGATCGCCAGAACCTCATCATGTGCCAGCCCCGGGGCGGGGCTTTCTTCAATTAGTTTCTGATTGCGGCGCTGTATCGAACATTCTCTTTCGAACGCATGCACCGCATCGCCACGACCATCACCAATAATCTGAAACTCGATGTGTCTCGGCTGGGAAACCAATTTTTCTAGATAAATACCCGTTGATGAAAACGCGTTGGCTGCGATCGCTTTAGCGCGCGTCAACGCCATTTCAAGCCCATCAACATCTGCAACGCGTTCCATGCCCATCCCGCCACCACCACCGGTTGGCTTGACCAGCACTGGATAACCAATTCGCGCCGCTTCGCTGGCCGCTTGAGATAGGTCGGTAATTAGCTCTGAACCGGGGAAAGTCGGGAATCCCATAGTCAACATCAGACGACGTGCGGCCACCTTGTCCCCCATTTGCGCCAGCCACTTGGGGTCTGGGCCTATGAACTTCGCACCCTGCTCTATGACCGCAGTCGCGAACTCAGCACTCTCTGCCAGAAAACCGTAACCCGGATGCACGCTATCGGCCTTGGTTGCGCGAAGAATCTGCAGTAATTTCGGCTGATTGAGGTACGTGTCCTGCGCATTAGACCCTGCTAACGGATAGGTCTCAGACGCCTCAGCGAGATGCGGAGCACCAATATCCGGCTCTGAATAAAGCGCCACCGTCTTTATGCCGCGTTCGTTGCAGGCACGAACAATACGACGCGCAATGGCGCCTCGATTTGCGACCAGTACTTTTTCTACCACTCGTCGACGCCCCCTCGCCATGCTGCATATTCCTGCCACGCTGCCGTGAAACCAACCAGCGTCCGACAACGACCCGCAACCGTGACTGCATTTTCCGCGGCCGCACATGCTCGATGAATCTCAAGCAGTATCTGATCGCGCTCGTATGGTGGCAATCGCAGAACGAACATGTCCGTCTCAATCGGACCACTATGATCATTCGGCTTAGGGATTGGCTCCGTCATCAGCGCGGCGAGAAGCTTATTGGCAAGCCCGACCTCTTCAATCATCAGTGCTGATTGCTCTAACATCCAGCGCGACCAATGATCAGGTTGATCGCAGGCGGACTTGTACGTCGTCCAATCCACGGCCATTGGTGCTCCAGTTGACTTAAGCGCTGCTACCACCATCTGCCAGGTAGACAGACCCAGTTACAAACTCACTGTCATCCGATGCTAAGAACAACATCACCTTAGCAATGTCATCTGGCTGCGCGTATCTCCCCAACGGGATATTGGCCACCATCTGCGCCTTCGCCACGTCACTTTCTCCCGGCGCAATGCCTTCCTCTAGGCTTCGCATCATTCTTGTTTCTACCGGCGATGGGTTGACCGTGTTGACGCGAATCCGGTTCGGAGCGCCCTCCCTTGCGGCTGATTTCATCAATCCGATAACGGCATGTTTGCTGGTCACGTAGGGCGCCAGATTCGGTGCGCCACGCACGCCCGCCACACTCGAAGTGATAATAACGCTGCCACCACCTCGTTTCGTCATTGCTGGGAGGCTTGCTTTGAGCCCCAAAAAAGGCCCCTTTACGTTAACCGCAATAAGCTGATCAAACTTGGCTTCGTCGTAGTCCTCAATGGAGGCCACATCGCCTTCAATACCGGCATTCGCGAGAAAAACATCGACTCCGCCATAGCGTTCGGTCGCCAAATCAACCATCTTTTGGTTGTCTTCTGCCCTGGTCACATCGGCAACGCAGTAGGACACTCGATTGGTACCTGCTTCCTCGCACGCAGAGATGAGCGCTTCCTCATCAACATCTACCAGAAGTACATCTGCGCCCTCGGCCGCAAAAAGCCGACCCGCCGCTCGACCAATACCGCCAGCACCACCTGTGATTATTGCTACTTTCCCTTCTAACCGTGCCATGCTTCCTCCCCTTGTTAGTTTTTCCCTGCGAAAGCATTAGCAAAATCATCGATGAGATCCACCGAGTCCTCAATGCCTACAGAAACTCTAATCAGTGAATCATCAATGCCCATACTCGCTCGACGCTGCGGGCCCATTTCATAGTAGATAGAATGTGCTACCGGAATTGCGAGGGTACGATTGTCACCAAGGTTCGTGGACTTGATGACAATCTTGAGCCGATCCATATACGCCCATAGATCCACATCATGAGTGAGCTCAAAACTTAGGATCGCACCCGGGTAAAGAAATAGATCTTTTGACCGTTCATACTCGGGATGCGCCTTCAGGCCAGGATAGTAGACCTTTCCGATCTGGTCGTGGCCATCCAAATATTCGGCGAGCATTTGTGCATTCTCACACTGTCTCTCTAACCTGAGCGCCAGTGTCTCTGAACCAACGGATAAGTGATGAGCAGATTCTGCGCTGAGTGCGGCACCAAAATCTCGCAGACCCTTTTTCTTAATCTGCGTCAAACCCCACATCTGTTCGTTGCCAGATCGGTAATCATCGTAAATATTGTCGCACTGACCCCAGTCAAAATGGCCTAGCTCAGTCACCGAACCACCCAGCGCATTACCATGGCCGCCAATATACTTCGTCAAACTGTTGATGACCAAGCTCGCCTTGACCGTGGTCGCCTGAAACAGGAACGGTGAGGTCATCGTATTGTCGACAAAATAAATGAGTCCTCGAGCAGCGCAAAGTTCACCAATCTCAGCAAGCGCCGTGACCTGGGTACGCGGATTAGCGATGGTCTCAACGAACACCATCCGAGTATTAGGCTTTATCGCTGCTTCAACCTCCGTCGCTGCCGTCGCGTCGACAAAAGAAACCTCGATGCCGTGTACCGCAAAAGAGTTAAACAAGCTGTTAGTGTTACCGAATAGAAACGCGCTACTGATGACGTGATCACCCGCCCGCAACAACGAGAAGAACGTTGTCCCTATCGCCGCCATACCCGTACTGAAGCACACAGTTCGCAGGCCATCTTCCATCTTGGTTATTTTGTCTTGCAATGCCTCGACGGTTGGATTTATCTGGCGTGAGTAGGTGTATCCCGCTTGCTTGCCCTGAAAAACAGCAGCGAGGTCCTCGGTACTTTCGTAACCGTAGGCGACCGACGTATGTATTGGCTTATGCACAGATCCATGTTCGATCGTGCTTTGCCGATCGCTATGAACGTTACGCGTTGTAAACCCTTTCATGTCGAGTACTGTGCTGTACAGAGGACCGCGAACTATAGGGAAATTGATTAGAAAACTCTACGACTTAGGCTGTTGCCACCATTGGACTAGCCGCTATCAGCTCCGCAAAGCGATTGTCCCGCAAGAGCGAGACCAATTCGGTCGCGGGCAATGCAGGCGAGAAGACGTAGCCCTGAACTCCCTCGCACCCTTGTTCTACTAGGTAGCACAATTGTGTGCGATTCTCGACACCTTCGGCCACAAGGTCCAATTTCAATCCTCGCGCCATCGCAACGATGGCATCGACTATACTTGCCCCGGACGCATCAGCGCGGAGATCTCCGACAAAGCTTCGATCAATCTTCAATGTGTTAATCGGGAACTGCTGCAAATAAGCGAGTGAAGAATATCCAGTACCAAAGTCATCAATTGCGATACGCGCGCCAAGACTTTGAACTTGTTTCAGCTTGGGAATGATCACTTCGATATCTTGCATCAGTGTGCTTTCAGTGATTTCCAGAATCACGCCCTCAGCCTCAAGCCCAGACACTTCAAGTGCGGCCACAAAACGTTCGACAAACCCTTCCTGTTCGATCTGAGCAGACGTCAAATTCACGGAAACCTGTATCTCACTGAAACCGTTACGACGCCAGGCAGCCACATCATGGAACGCCTGCTCCTGTACAAACTCATCAATCTGCAGGATGAGACCGGTCTCTGCGGCCAACGGTAAAAACTCAGCGGGTTCAACCAAACCTTTGACACCGTGGCGCCACCTCACTAAGGCTTCGACGCCTGTGACCCGCCCGTCAGCGAGGGACACCTGTGGCTGATAGAAAACTTCGAACTCACCTTGGATCAAGCCGTTGCGAAGTTCTCTTTCCAAACTCAAGCGGGTCGAGAACTGGTGATTCATCTCCTCCGAGAAAAACTGATAGCCGTTCTTGCCTCTGCTTTTTACATGATACATTGCGATATCGGCGTTCTGTACCAACGAGTCTCCTGTGTCGCCGCCTTCTGGATACATGGCGATACCGATGCTCGCGCCAACATAGAGCTCATGACCATCGATAACGAATGTTTCGCTCAGGCGATCAAGTATTTTTTCTGCAATGATAACGACATCGCTCCGCGTTCGAACCTCTGGCAGCAGCAGCGTGAACTCGTCGCCACCAAATCGAGACAGTGTATCCCCACTACGAAGACAGCTCTGGAGCCGATTAGCCACCGCCTTCAGGAGTCGATCGCCCATGTTGTGACCGAGCGTATCATTAACCAACTTGAACCGATCGAGATCTAGAAACATTGTCGCAAGCTTACGCTTGTTACGCTGGGCGTGGGCAATTGCTAGTCCCAGACGGTCGTTCAATAAAGCCCGATTGGGTAGGTGGGTTAGCAGATCGTGATAAGCCTGAAAGTTGATCAGCTCTTCAGCATCTTTCCTTGCACTGATGTCGCGGGCAGTTCCATAGGTGCCGATGAAATTTTCCTGTGTCCGCTCAACGCTGTTTACGTAAACACCCATGGCCGTAAGCTCGGTCCAAACCGATTGCGCTCGCGATAATCCTTCACGTGTTTCTTGTATATTGCTACGTAGACGGATCTCTTCATTCTTGACCGCGCGATCGCCAGTTCGTCGTTCGTTAAAGAGATTTTGTGCCTTCTCGACATCATCCGCATCGATCAATTCAGAAAAATGTTTGCCGACCAGCCCGTCACGAGAAAATCCAAGCATGCTTTCGAGCCGATCGTTAACGAATGTGAAACAACCGTTACGATCTAACATATACACTAAGTCGGGTGAACTATTGACGATAAAACGATGCAATTCTTCCGACTCTTTGAGCTGACTCTGCATTTCATCATGGCGATTTTCCAGCTGCACTTGCCGGAGTGCTGTTTCTATCGTGGCGATCAGCTCCGCTGCTTCATACGGCTTTTTAACAAAATCAAAAGCGCCGCAATGCAACGCGTGCTTGACGCCACTGAAGCTTGAATCACCACTCACAACGATGATTTTACTGGCAAGTTTTTCTCTAGCGGCAAAGTCGAGAATATCGTGGCCGCTTATTTCTGGCATGATCAAGTCTAACAGGACCACATCGTATTCTTGGCTGGCAAGGGCCTCCATGGCTGCTTGTCCACCCAGCGCCTGATCTGCCTCGTAGCCATACAGGGTCACAAGATGATCGAGTGAGGTCAGCAGCTCTTGCTTGTCGTCCACAAGCAAAAGTCGGCCTGACATGGACGTTGTGGTCACAGCACGGTTAACCATCTTCGCGTAAGACTCTCGCGCGCCTGGACTTTCACTCATTTGGGCAACAACTCACTAGACCAAGGTGGCATTTCAACAACTTTCTTCCCGATCGTAAAGAAATCATTTTAGCCGGTTTTGTGCCTAGCCCAGCACCATCTGTGTTTGCATCACGAGCGCTACAGCCTTTTCTTTCCCTTCTGAGTTCGTGTGGGTAAGGCGTGTCTGCCAGACAGAAGTGCGACGGCCAACGTGAACCGGGGTACAAGTACCCACAATCGTGGCCCCCTTGGGGGCGGCGCCCAAAAAATTGGTCTTGCTTTCGATGGTTGTCGTCGCCTTCGCGCCTTCCGGCAGGTTTAAGAAGGCACCCACGGCCCCGAGCGTGTCCGCAAAAGCCATAATCGCACCGCCATGCATGATCTTGCCGGTGGTACAAATTTTTTCCGCCACGACCACGTGTCCGATGACCGCTTCTGGCGTAGCGCTATCAATTTTCACACCCAACGTGTTCGCAAACGGCATATATTCCAGCAAATCAACCACAGTTCTGATTACTTTTTAATGGCACCTTAGTCACTCTTTTCGACCTCCCGCTCAAATTTCATTTCACAGGGCAACGGCCACAACTGAAAAACCCTGGCCAATGCGGACAACGCAAGCGCATGCCTAAGCTCACCCGACAGGACGGCCTGTTGCACAGCATTTTCACTCATCAGTTCGACACTAATTGACTCTCCCTGGCCAAGCTCCTGGTTGCCATCCAAGTAAACATCGTCAGCGAGCCAATGGTGGCAAAGGTTGTTATGTATGGCCGGATTGGGCTCTACGGCACCAAGGTAAGTCCAGCTACTCGCTCGATAGCCCGTCTCCTCATACAACTCACGCTCCGCCGCAGTGCGTGAGTCTTCACCTGGATCCACCATGCCACCCGGCGTCTCAAGCGTGGTGTAGCCGACACCAAATCGATACTGTCGGATCATCACTGATCGTCGCTCGGGGTCAAGTGCAACGACATTTACCCAATCCACCGATTCAAGAACTATTCGATCAAAGACTTGTTGGTTGCGTGGATTCCTTAAACGGTCCAGCCGCTTCTCAAACAGAATCAAACCTGCATTTGCATCGTGGCTCGACCCCAGATGCTCCCAATCCAAGCTATGTACTCTTCCATCTACCCGCCGCATGACTGCTCCCCCTCGTACCCTGTCATTTCCATATAGCCCCTACCTATGCGTCGACCATCCTGACTGACCGCCCCAATCCCCTCCCAATACCGAATGCCTGTGTCCATTATTTGATCAGGCACCATCGCTTCGATTTGGTAACGATCAGCTCCCATTGTAACCATCCATGCAATTGGCCAGTCAGTGCCCTCGGCATCACGCCAATATTTTTGCGGCTGAAAACTCAGCTCACCCGCTGCAAAATCTCGCCGCACCGCATACTCATCTAACGCGAGCGCCTTGTTGTAGACATCAGGCCGACAGTCCTTGCGACGCAACTGAAACAATGTGAGCTCGGAATTGTCATCCAGGTGAATCGCAAACCAATCCCAGCCGATCAAATCACTACCTAAAACCGAAGTACTCCACTCTCTATCGAGCCACCCTTTACCCGCGAGATGGTGGCGCTCGCCCGCGATCTCAACATGCCCTCGTACCGCCATGCTTGGAATCGAGTAGTAATAGCTCGCTTGACCTGGACCTTTCGCAGACAGACCACGATCGCCCTGCAGCAGAATGGGTTGTGTCTGCGCGAGATGTATTTCCAAGCTAAAGCCAACACCACTTTTGACCTTGAGATCCAGTTCGACTGGACCCATCTCGCCATCACCAACAAACCCTTCCAAAACCCAATCCTCTAAATACGCCCGATACTGGGGCGTAAGCTCTACACCTGCTGAAGCAGGATGTCCGCGAGCTAATCGCTGATCATATAAATGCCTCTGCCCGGCAACATCAGTGATCGCCACATGGGCCATATATAGTTGTCCAGATTGCCACGCACTGTCTCCGAAGGGAGAGGCCCTCAGCGCACGCCTGAACAAAGTGAACTGCATACCAAACTCATCACCGGCGCTATTTTGCATTGTTGCTGTGAGATACCACCACTCCGATCTGTATTCTGGGTGCGGGCCATGGTCACGCGGAAAATCAAATTTTCGAACCATCTCGGCTCGTGCGAAATCACCGCCGTTTGTTTCTGTGTCTCCTAGGACATCACCGACCCTCGTTACCCCGCTCATGGGGTCCGGATTATCGCTTTCCACGCCACAGCCACTGAGGCAAAGACAG
>JAQWQN010000104.1 GCA_029244465.1 Pseudomonadales bacterium | reverse complement strand
CTCGGTAACCCAAAGTTGCGATCGCGCGCCCGACCACCTTTCCTCCAGAATCTTGCACAATTTCAAAATCGTGCCCCTCTGTAGCACGCTTCTCCACGACAAATAACGAAAGCCCGCGATGACCCGAGACCTCTTCCGTTCGTGCGAGCACTAGGATCAATCCAGCTTTGCCCGCGAACGTACACCAGGTTTTCCCGCCACTCAGCAGCCACCCACCGTCTGTTTTTTTTGCACGAAGTGCAACACTTGCGACATCTGAGCCAGTGTTTGGTTCGGTAATCGATATGGCACAAAGCGGCTCACCACGGGCCATTCCAGGCAGCCAACGCTGCTTCTGCCCTTCGGTGCCACCCTCCATAATCGCGCGCGCCATTATTTCCGGGCGCGTGATGAGGCTTCCTGCTGCCCCAAGAGAGCCACGAGACAGTTCTTCGGTAACGATCACCATACCGACGCTGTCTTCGCGATTGTCCGGTTTGAGCCCTCCGTATCGCTCAGGCACGGAAAGCCCAAAACATCCCATTTCACGAAGCGGATTCAGAATTTCGTCTGGCACAAGGAGATCGTTGCGATGGATCTCTTCAGCCAGTGGTTTCACTACCTCGTTGGCAAAATCATGAAATGTATCTCGAATAATCGACTTTTCTTCATCAAAGTCGTCCAATGGTAAGCCATGGTCAACGAACTGTTGCCCAAGCTTTACGATTGCTGCCGGAGTGAGTGCATGCTCGAGCAGGTTTATCCCGGCTATATCAGCTCGGTTCAGTCCATACGACCGCGAACGACGTATCAAACGAGCCTGGATTTGAGCAAGCGAATCCGCCGCAAAGTAGTGCGCGGCAGATTTTTTTAAATCCGAACTTGCGTGATTGAGCAGTGACTTTGCTGCAAATAGCTCGGCTTGACTAAAGGCCAGGTCGTAGAGCTCAATCTGCTCCAGATCGAGGTCGCCGTTGAGATGAGCAAACCCTCTGTCGACCAAGTCTTGCGCTTGATCTAGTGCAGCAGCGACGGCCGTGTCGTTCATTCAATGATACCAACAAATAAGGAACGCATATTCTAGGGGCAGCCGGTGTCTGCTACAAATATGTTATAACAGACGCCATGAAAGCATCTGAATTTGTCACACCTGTACGGACCTATTTTCTCAATCTGCAAGAGACCATTTGCCAGACCCTCACCAAAGAAGATGGCGCCGGCACCTTCTCTCTAGATCCAATCAAGGCGCCGAACGGCGGATTCGCCCAACCCCGTGTGCTTGCCAATGGTCGCTATATTGAAAAAGCAGCAGTCCAGTTCACACATTCCATTGGTGATGCCTTACCCTCTGCGGCGACTGAACGGAATCCTCATTTGGCTGGGTCACCATTCCAAGCTGTTGCGATCTCGCTAATTGTGCACCCGGAAAACCCGTTTGCCCCCACGACGCACATGAACTTGCGCTTTTTCATTATCGAAGCAGAGGAGCCGGTCTGGTATTTCGGTGGTGGCTACGACTTAACGCCCTATTACCCCCACAAAGAAGATATTGTGCATTGGCATAAAACGGCGGCGGCAGCGTGTGGCGCTCATTACCAAGCCCTTAAGGCCAAGTGTGATGAGTATTTCTACATCGGTCACAGAAATGAATGTCGTGGCATCGGAGGTATCTTCTTTGATGATTGGGTGGAAGGCGGGTTTGATTCAAGCTTGGATTTTGTCCGCTCGATTGGCGATTCTTTTATTGCCGCCTATCAGCCGATCTTAAACAAACGCAAAGCTACCTCTTACACCGACGCGGAACGAGAGTTTCAACTCTATCGTCGTGGCAGATATGCCGAATTCAATTTAGCTATTGATCGAGGCACCAAATACGGGTTGCAAAGCGGACGTCGCATCGAGTCTGTTTTAGCCTCTCTGCCACCCCTAGTAAAATGGGTCTATAACTATCAAGCCGCGCCGGGCAGTCGCGAAGCGGAACTCACCGACTACTATCTGCAGCCGCGGGATTGGCTGACTGAATGAAAATAAAGCTCTACGGAGAGCGCCACACCAGCACAAACTACCTGACTCAATTGATCCGCCTGAATTGCGCTGCCGAACTTTTCGAGGGCGTCGTCCCTCGCGCGTATCGCACCTTGGAACGCCTTGGCATTTCTGGACTGCGGGATCGATTTTTCCGCAATTCCTTTGACCAAAACTTGGGTTGGAAACACGCCGCGTTACCAAGTCTGGAGAAGCTTGCGCCTCATCTTACAGCCACACGTATCGTTACGTTGACTAAAAACCCATACGCCTGGATCGTCTCCATGCACAGGCGCCCCTACCATCTCGCTGGAGCGGCAGGACTTTCAATTGAAGAATTCGTGTCTCGTAAGTGGCGCATGCTTGAGCGCGACAATGTGGCCGAACGAGCGCTGACAATCACTGAGTTGTGGAACAGAAAAAATCGCACCTACCTCGTGCCGACTGAAGCGGCAATATTGAACCTGACGTCTGAGACAGTTCAGCTAGACCCTTCCGCATCGGTTCGCCAAATAGCCGCTTTCGCGAACCTAAATTGTGCGACGAATTTTCAGGATTTCTCAGCGTCCACAAAAAAACGACAAAATCTTGATGCCAACTACTATCGCCATTACTACGCGGAAGAAGTCTGGCGCGAAACACTCAGCGAACAAGCGATATCAACGATCAATTCAGAGCTTGATCAAACCCTTGCGGCCCACTTTGGCTACCAAAAAATTGAACACTCTAGGCCTATGGATAAGTCTGTAGATTAAAGTCAAATCCTGACAAGAGTCGTTCTGTTACGCGACAGCCTTACAAACCAAACTATATATAATTATTTATATATCAACTAGTTACGAATTCTTCTTCATGCGGAATCGTAAAAAGTATTCAATCCGAACTAGCCGTTCAGGTGTGTATAAGTTGCAAGGTTATTGTGCACCCACGAGCGTAAGTCGATCTTGGACCTCTTGCACGCCACGAATATCTCTAATTAAATTCACGGCTTTGGTTCGTGCATATTCTGAGGGAATAGGACCATATAACGTGACGACACCGCGCGTAACCTCGACATTAATACGCATGCCATTTATTTCGTCATCGCGAACAAGTCGAGTCTTCACCTTAGTTTGCACGGCAACATCATCAGTGAACTCACCGACGGTTCGGCTCCCACCTTCGCGATAACTTTGACACCCGCTCAACAGAGCCGTTGAAATGACTGCCAGAACGAGCACACGTTGCATATTGAAATGAGCCAAGGTTAACTCCGGGGGAAAGAAATAATTCTGACATGTGGGCTAGCGTTGCGCTAGACCTGAATGTTCCGCTGACTAATTTGGGGATGAACAATGACGCAAGCTATTGAGACGATCGCTACTGGACTTCGTTTTCCTGAAGGGCCGATCGCGTTGCCAGATGGTCGAGTGTTATTCGTGGAAATCGCTCGAGGCACGTTATCGATTGTGTCTGAGAGTCGCGAAGTTTCGGTCGTTGCAGAATTGGGCGGAGGCCCAAATGGGGCTGCCATGGGCCCAGATGGGCACTGTTATGTTTGTAACAACGGCGGTTTCGAATGGATCGAGCGCGATGGCAAGTTGTACCCCGGCGAAGAGTCGGCCGACTACACCAGTGGACGAATAGAGCGGGTCAACATTGAAACCGGTGAATACGAGACCCTCTACTCAGAGTGCGATGGTCGGCCGCTCAAGGGGCCGAACGACATCGTCTTTGACGAGACGGGTGGCTTTTGGTTTACAGATCATGGCAAGTCTCGTGAACGCGAGCGGGATCGCACCGGCGTCTTCTATGCCGCGCCCGACGGCAGCGCTATTGAAGAAGTTATTTTTCCCATGGAGGGGCCAAATGGCATTGGACTCTCTCCTGACGAATCGGAACTATACATTGCTGAAACCGTACCAGGCCGAGTATGGGGGTATCGATTGCGCGCACCCGGCAAGATCGAGGGGGCGCGGCGACTGCTCCTCGATCGCCCAGGCTTTCACTTTTTTGATAGCCTCGCAGTGGATGCTCTGGGTGGCGTGTGCGTAGCGACCATCATAGACGGCGGAGTGACGACACTCTCTCCCACTGACGCGCCGCCAAAGTTCTTTCCTACCGAAGACCGACTAACCACCAATATTTGTTTTGGCGGCGAAGATCTAAAGACCGCTTACATGACGCTTTCAAGCACAGGGCGCCTGATTGCGACGCAGTGGGACGTGCCTGGTTTGCCCCTCAACTTCTTGAATATATGATCGTTCAAAGATTAAAAACGATCACGTCGGCAAAAAAGCAGGAAAAGAGATTCGACAAATGCTGATCTGTGTTTGGCATTTGGCCGTCTGTCGCATAAGATAGCCCGCTTCCAGCGCAGAGGGGTAGGCATGCGAAGACCATTTGGTAGAGGCCGAGAAGACGAAGGTGACAATCAGATCAATCTGACGCCCATGTTGGACGTTGTATTTATCATGCTGATCTTTTTCATCGTGACAGCCACCTTTGTTAAAGAGGTTGGCTTAGACGTGAATCAGCCTGACGATGACAAGCCGAAAACCGTAGATCCTGACAAAAAGAGCATTGTTGTGCGAATCTCGAACCGAGACCGCATCGTTATCGCTAAGCGGGACGTAGATTGGCGGGCTGTGAGGGCCAATATCGAACGATTGCACGCGGAAAACCCCGAGGCACCGGTAATCATTCAACCGCACCCAGACTCCACCACCGAGGCAATGATCCATGTGATGGATTCAGCCCGACAAGCTGGCGTCTATAACGTGAGCCTTGCTGCCACTAACTGACGACAAAACCTTGTTTGAGAAGGCCGGTTCGCCGGCCTTTTTTTGTGCCTAGAGTCGACGTTTATTAGACAACAAGGCCGATGATCGCCCCGGTCATTAGGGTTACGAGAGTCCCACTTAGTAATGACTTTGGCGCTATTTCTAACGTTTCTTCTCGTCTTTCCGGCACCATGGTGTTCAGCCCGCCAAGTAAAATCCCAAGACTCCCAAAGTTAGCAAAACCACATAAAGCGTAGATCAGAATAATCTGGCTTTCCGCGCTGAAGCCCTCAGCACCGCCGGCAAATTGCAGGTAAGCCACCAATTCGTTGAGTACAAGTTTTGTGCCGAGCAAGCTGCCAGCCGGCACTGCTTCAGCCCATGGAATACCAATAAGCCAGGCAATCGGAGCAAATATCCAGCCGACGAGAAGCTCCAACGAAAGAACGGCGCCGTTGACTGGAATGAGACCAAGCAGACCGTTGATGAGTGCCACTAGGGACAGAAGAACCAGTAGCATCGCGCCGACGTTGATCGCGAGCGAAAGCCCGTCAGTTGTGCCGCGAGTGATCGCGTCCATCAATGACCCGTATTTAAGTCCCGTACCACGGTCTACGGTGCCAGTCGAATCTGCCGGGATCATCATCCTGGCGATGTATGTTGCTCCGATGACGTTGAGAACCGAGGCGCTCAGAATATGCCCAAGCACGCCCGGCAGGTTTTCATTAAGTACGCTGGCGTAGAGAACCATCACGGAGCCTGCAACGGTCGACATACCGAAGGTCATGAGGCAAAAATATTCAGAGCGAGACAGCTCCTTGAGATACGCCCTGACCACAAGTGGCGTTTCCACCATGCCGAGGAAAAGCGTCGCCGCTCCAGAGGTACCGGGGGCGCCACTGACGCCAAGCGTGCGCTGCAATAGCTATCCAAAAGAACGGACAATTGCCGGTAAAAAGCCCCAGTACCAAAGGACTGCGATGATCGCAGAGAACACGATGACTTGCGGTAGTACTCGAAAAGCGAATAGGTACATCGCTGTACCGTTAGCGATAGTAAACGGCGTGTCTCCGCCACCCAGATAACCAAACAGAAATGTGGTGCCCGCAGCTGTTGCCGCTTCGATGTGTTCTACAACGCCATTTAGTGTTAGAAGTGCATTTGCCACCCATTCAACCTGAATGAATAAATAGGCCAACACGAACTGAATGGCCAAACCAGTCATCACAAAGCGCCACGTGAT
>JAQWQN010000102.1 GCA_029244465.1 Pseudomonadales bacterium | reverse complement strand
GACGTTATCAAAATTGAGCCGCCGGAAGGCGACACATTGCGTCACTGGGGTCAATTTAGGGGAAAAGACAATGTCGATTTGAGTGGTTATTTCATTGCCTTGAATCTCAACAAAAAAAGTTTTGTCTTGCCCTTTGAACGGTCCGCAGTACTTTCTCGGTTACTCCAATCCGCAGATATCTTAGTGCATGGTTTTAGCAACGCCGAGGCGACGAGGCTTGGGGTTGACGCCGCTTCATTGACAGATGTCCTACCCCGTTTAGTGACGCTTTCGATAACCCCGTTTGGTCGTATTGGTCCCTACGCTGACTACGCAGCGACAGATTTGACTCTGAGCAACGCGGGTGGCTGGGCTAATTTGTGCCCCGCCACACAATCTGACCCAGACTTACCGCCACTCAAGGTCACCGGAGATCAGTGCATGTTGATGTCCGCGATAGCGGGCGCGGCGGCCGCTCTTGCCGTTTGGCGCGACACGCAGCGCACGGGTAGAGGTGACTTCATCGACTTCTCTATGCAGGCCTATGTTGCCTCGGTATTGGAATCGGCAATTCCCGCATACAGCTACAAAGAAGAGGTCCCGACTCGAAATCACACCCGCGCGCTCGTGCCCTGGCGTATTTTCCAAGCCAAGGACGCACCTATTTTCATTGTCTGTATTGAACAGGATCAGTGGGAGCGACTGGTCGATTTGATGGGTACCCCAGACTGGACGCAGATGGAAACCTTCACAGACCAAACCAGTCGCCGTGAAAATCAAGACTTGGTGCACATGCTGGTCCAAGAATTCGTAGCTGGCTGGGACGCCGCAGAGCTCTATCACGCCGCGCAAAAAAAACGTATATGCGTCGCTCCAGTCCTGAATCTAGAACAGTTTGCTGACAGTGAACACTTGCGCGCGCGACGGTTTTTCACCGAACTGCAACAACCAGGTGCAGGGGTTCTGGAAGTCTTTGGCAGCAGCATTTTAGGAACCCGTGGCCGCGCACCCGTATACGCCCCAGCCCCGCAAATAGGCGAACACAACGCAACCGTTGCCAATGAACTCAACAGGCTCAACGTCACGGCCCATACTGCCACTCGCGGCCCTGCTAATGATGCACAAGACAAACCCCTCGGCGGAATCAGAGTACTCGACATGACCTGGGCTTGGGCTGGCCCATTCTGCAGCCTCAACCTGGCACACCTAGGCGCTGAGGTCATTCGCATCGAATCTGAGCTACGCGCCGATCTCTATCGTCGCCTTCCGATTTACCCAGTCGGTATCGAACAGGGCCTCAATTGCTCCGGCATGTTCAATCAATGGAATCAAGGCAAATCGAGCATCGCGATTAATCTCGGCACCGAGGAAGGTATTGAGATCGTTAAAGCCCTGGTTGCCGAAAGCGACATCGTCGTGCAGAACTTCGCGACCGGCGTGATGGATAGAATGGGTATTGGCTACGACACACTCAAATCTATTAAGCCCAATATCATCGTTGCCAGTATTTCGGGCTACGGGCAATCTGGCCCCTATAAAGACTACATGGGCTATGGCCCCGCTATCCCTCCACTGACTGGACTCTCAGCTGGAACAGGGTATCTCGGCGGCGAGCCGGAGGAAATCGGGCTATCCATGCCTGACCCCACAGCAGGGATCACAGCAGCCTACGCAATCACGAGCGCATTGATTAAGCGAGATCAAAGCGGTGTTGGCGAGCACCTAGACGTCAGTTTGTGGGAAGCAACCGCCGTACTTAACATGGAAGCATGGATGGGCTTTGCCCAGCACGGGACCGAACCCAAACGCATGGGCAACAGACACCCAAACATGTCACCTCATGGCGTCTTCAAGTGCGCCGGGGATGACCGTTGGATCTCAATCGCTTGTCGCGACGACCAAGATTGGCTGGTCCTAGCCAACCTGATTAACACGGACCTCAGCGACGACCCTAAATATCGCGGTCTTGCTGACAGGCAGGCACATGAAGATGAGCTCGAGAGCTTACTCGCCATCTGGACGGAAGATCAGGATCGCTGGGATCTGACCTATAGGTTACAGGCCAAAGGCATCCCTGCTTTCCCAACGTTAACGGTACAAGATATTGTTGAGGACCCCCACCTGAATGAGCAAGACTTCATCGAACATATCGAGCACCCGGAAGTTGGTGCGCGAGCACATACCGGCATACCTTGGCGACTCCATCGGCGTAAAAACGGCATCCGAAGTCCAGCACCTTGCCTCGGCGCAGACACCGACGCGATTTTAACGACGGTACTGGGAATGTCCGAGCAAAAGCGCGCGATGCTCTATCAACAGGGTACCATTGGTTGTTAACCACTGGAGACTTTATGGCCAGTTTCTACGCAACACGCATCCTACCCCGAATCATAGACAGCGCGTGCGGACAGCCGGCCATGACCAAGCTCAGATCTCGCTACGTTTCTCAAGCGCAAGGCAAAGTCCTGGAAATAGGTATCGGCAGTGGCTTGAACCTACCGCACTATTCAAGCGCTGTTGAATCTATAACCGGTGTGGACCCTGCTGAAGCACTGACGGTAAAAGCGGCTTCTCGAGCGGGGAAGATTCTCGCCAGGGTCGATGTAATTGGGGTGTCAGGAGAGGAGATCCCGGTCACGAGCGCATCTTTTGACACTGTGGTCTGCACATGGACGCTGTGCAGCATTCCGCACGCCGAAGCGGCAGTGAGTGAGATGTACCGAACACTAAAACCAGGCGGCAAACTGATCTTCATCGAGCATGGTCGCTCGGACGATATCAAGATTCAAAAATGGCAGCGCCGACTCGAACCGATTTGGAAAGTCATCGGCGGTGGCTGTCACCTCACCCGCCGCGCAGACGATCTAGTCCAAGGTGGTGGTTTCGATCTGCTTGCTTTTGAGAGTGGCTACCAACCTGGGCCCAAGTTTGCTTCGTTCATGATGCACGGGCTCGCCACACGCTGATCAAGCAATGCCCCTAGCGGTCCCGTTCGTTGTTGCGGCGTTTCGCATATCGCCCGCTTCCTAGAACTTAGATTTAGGCATCTGATCCCCCGTGCAATCACTAGCGCGGTCCTGCCAATGGGCCAACGGGTTTTCCAAACCGCAAAGCACGCGGCAACTGGCGAAAATCCTTCTAACGACTCAACCAATGAATCTCTTTGGTCGCATCGTGAGCCCGCCCAACCGGACGAGGAACTCATCGAACAGCTGTCGTGGCGCCCCGAGCCACTCAAGGTCATCAATCGACTCAGAGAGCGGCACATCCGCTCTCAAGGTTGCGAGTTGTTTATAAAGTAACGCCGCAGGTCTCTCCCGGCTGAGTGTCTCGCCAAGCCGGGCTGCGCCTCTAACGTTAACGCGCCATGTTTGCGGATCGTCAGGTATCTCTTCAATCGCGCCATACTCTGTCAAGAGCGTCGCCGCGGATTTAGCGCCGAACCCTGCCAATCCGGGAATCCCGTCCGCTGTATCACCGACCAAACCCAGCCAATCAGGTATTGATTTGGGCGGCACGCCGTTGCGCTCGACGACACCTTGCTCGTTGATAATACGGTCGCGCATTCGATCAACCTGAATCACAACGTCACCGTCGACGCTCTGACCTAGATCTTTGTCCGCAGTCATGATGCGTACTTGGTCAACATCCGGTCGATATTTGACTGCTGCCGTTGCTAAGGCGTCGTCCGCTTCAAATTCAGCCATCGACCAAACAACAATCCCGAGAGCGGCCACCGCTTCCTCAACAAGACCCATTTGCGCGACGAGCAGGGGTTCCATGCCTTCACCTGTTTTATAACCGGCAAACAGATCATTGCGAAACGACTCGATCGGGTTATCAAAGGCGACAGCAATGTGTGTTACCCCTTCATGTTGATCAGCCAAAAGACCCAGCAACGAACTCATTAAGCCTGCCGTGCCTTTAACGTCTTGGCCATTCGGTGCAAATTTGGACGGCCGTTTGGAGTAATGGGCCCGATAGAGCTCATAGGTCCCGTCGATCACATGCAGGCGTTTCATGTCTTTAACGACTTCCGGTAGGCGCTCATATCCCAATCTGGCCACCTCGCCTGGGTGAGCGAAAGCGACTTCTCTGTCCAGAAACCGTCTCCAGGCAGGGGAATACCCAACACCTCTAACTGCTCGGGCGATGCGTTGTTCAGTATCGTGTGCCACGGTCGTTGCGGTGAGAACTGCCAAACATGGAATCCGATCATCTCGTTACCACGGGCTTTATAGCCAACAGTCATCGTTAGCCTTTTACCCCTCGGTCGCGTCAAATTAGTGCCCCGATGCAAAGTATCGATACTGTGCGCAACGAGTGCGCCTGAGCGGGCCGCAGCAGACCGCTCTCGAGATTTAAGCTCTAACTGTTTGTCTGGCGGCGCGATGAGTTCACCCGGACCCAGGACGTCGGCAACATCTTGCTTGGTGACATAGTGCAGCGCGCCTAAGTCGTCTTCAACGTCGCATAGGTAAATGACAAAATCGACCGTTCGCTGAGCGACTTGCTCGCTCGGAACGGTCAGTGTGTGATTGCCAAAATCGCAATGGAACGCCTGATCGTAGTCCGCCTCCCCCGTGTACTTAAGCCACGTATGGGACTGATAACAGTGCACTTCTCGAACGCCCAAGAGCGCTTTCGAAAACTCAATGAGTTGCGGATGTAGCGAGATGAGATTGATCGCCGGTGAGGCCCCGTAGGGCATTTGATCAAAGTTCATGAATTGCTTCGGATGACTCGCGCCGATCTCACCTTCTTTCTTGAAATTTCTCTCTGCACCCACCCCATCGCCCTGACCCCGATCCGAGTAGAGGGTAGCGAAATCCTCCCTGATGGGGGCGATCTCAGCTTCGGTAAAAAAATCCGGAATGATAACAAACCCGGTCTCGCGCCACTCTTCGACCTGAGCGTGTATAAATCGATTACTCATGCCGCTAATCTATCACGATTTCAGCCACTATTTACTGCACAGAAAGTTGACTTAAACGCCCGTGTAAATCATCTTTTAGTCAGGTAAAAAATGGAACAAAAATGCTAAAACGATTCTTAGTACCGGAAGCAGACCAAGTTTTGGTATCAGAGAGTGATGCGCGTGCCGCGACCGCAACCATTTTTCGCAAGATGGGTATGACTCCAGACGACGCTGATGTTGCAACAGATGTTCTGATCACCAGTGATTTACGAGGCTGCGAAAGTCATGGCGTCTCCAATATGTTGCGTGCTTACGTACATCAATACAGCGCCGATATCATCAACCCACGCCCGGATGTGAAGATCTTACGAGACTCCCCCGTAGCCGCCTCTTGGGACGCTGATCGAGGGCTTGGCATCCAAGTCGGACCACGGGCCATGCAGACAGCGATCGACAAAGCCAACGAAACGGGCATGGGTGCGGTCGCCGTGCAAAACTGTGGCCACGTTGGCATGCTTGCTTATTACTCGCTTATGGCAATTCCCCATGACATGATCGGCATTTGTATGGTCTCTGCCGGTGGCGGCTTGCAAGTACCACTTTGGGGAACGCAGCCGGTCTTCGGCACCCATCCGATCGCCTGGGGGGCGCCCACCCACAAAATGCCACCCTTTGTATTCGACGTGGCCACCACTCAGGTCGCCGCCAACAAACTCATGTTGACGCGTCGTATTGGCTCTAATTTGGAACCCGGCTGGATTACTGGCCTCGATGGCGCGCCGATCATGGACGCCGTCGATTCTCCCGACTACGGTGGTTTCTTCATGTTGCCTTTTGGTGGCACGCGCGAAAACGGTGGGCACAAGGGTAGCGGTTTTGCTGCCATCGTCGACATCATGGCCGGCATTCTTTCTGGCAATAAACCCGGCTTCATGGCGGACAAAAACATGCACTCACAATTTGTGATGGCCATGAAAGTGGAGGCTTTTATCGATGCTCTAGAGTTTAAATCTGATCTCGACGCGTTGCTGCAACGCATCTCCAGCATGACACCTATTGCAGGACAGGATCGTGTCTATTACGCCGGACTACTCGAACATGAAGAGACGGCAAAGAGAAAAACTCAGGGCATTCCTTACCATCGAGAGGTGGTTGAATGGTTCAATAAAACTGCCCACGAACTGGATCTTGGTTTCTCTTTACCCTAACGCTCTTCGCCGCACACTCACCCTCGCCACTGCGTTGGTCTACCGGAATATCGAGCGTTTGGCGCTTCTAAAATCGCCATTCGTCGGTCACCCATATCCTCGTAGTGCGCGAAATCGTTAGGCTGCAAGAAGTCGGCAGACCATGTCGTGCCGTGTGGCGAAAACTTGTAAAAAATGGTTTGCCGCGGATCATCCACAGTCCATGGTAGCGTGCCATGGGTCAACGCCTCGGTAAAAACAATCGCATCGCCCGCGTGAGCAGCGATGCGCGAAATCGATTCATGCACACCCTGACTCAGATCACGCCAATGTTCTGGCATTGTCACGTTGCTCTTATGGGTGCCGGGTATGCAGGCAAAGCCACCATCATTGGCAAACGTATCAAACAATTCAAAACTCACAGCCAGGAGGCCGTTATAAAACTGGCCATCGTGATACCGAAAATATTGACAGCCGCCGCTATTCAGCCAGCCGCCATGCAGTTCCGTACCGGAAAACCCATTCTTAACATGAGTGTGCACATTAATATGATCTAGCCGGTACGTCGGGTGCGGGGGTATCCCTTTTGCTGCAATAAATGCATCTCGAAACGCATGGTTGCCAACCAAAGCTTCCAGGATGGGCGCAAGCCGTGGTAAATCGAGGAGATCACGCCATACGGGGTCCCAATGCAGTGGATTGTCGCTTTGCGCGACAGGCGCAAACTGCTCCGTTGGCTGCTTCAATGTCGCCTGCAGGCGCTCGACCTGGCGCCCGCTGATCACGTTTGGTACGACGATATAACCAAAGGTATCAAACAAATAACTTTGCTCTTCAGAAAGCACGCTGACTACTCCTTCACAACCTGTCTGCGAGACCCATGTATACTAGACGGTTTGACCTTTTGGATCCGATTTGACCAACCAAGCTCGATCTGACATCGCAGGCCTACCAGAATCACCAGAGTGGTTCAGCCAGGCTTTTGATGTACCCAGAACCGAAGGTTACG
>JAQWQN010000065.1 GCA_029244465.1 Pseudomonadales bacterium | reverse complement strand
GCCTGTAGCAGGGTTGAACTATTCTCTCGAGTAATGATGTCTTGGTAATCGTACTGATAGTAGTCCAGATCGATAGACAAGCCTTCAAGAGGTCCGTCAACCGGTACCCAGGAAAGACCGAAGTTGACGTTGTCTGCCGTTTCCGGGGAGAGGTTTGGGTTACCTTGGGTAATTGACGCTTTATACGTGGTTCCGCCAACGATATCTGCTAGGTTCGAGACGGTGGTTATGGCACCGAATGACTGTTGCAGGGACGGTGCGCGGAATGAACTACCGGCGGATGCGCGAATGGTCAGTGAGTCTGTCGGTCGGAAGATAAGTGTGACCTTGGGGTCAACAGTGTCTACACCGAGTTGGTCAAAGTCTTCATATCGAGCTGCTGCATTCAGTTCAACCATGTCACCGAGCGGTACGCCGATTTCGACGAAGAAGGCAGTCGTTGTCAGCTTGCCGCTCCAGTCTTGAGCGCCGTAGACGAAGTCAAGGTTATTCGTATTGAGTGAGGAGTCGAGAACGACATCGCCGCTATCAACGCGGCGTTGGAAACCGATCGCCATGGCGATTGGTCCGCTTGCGGTGTCCCAAAGATCTCCTGAAGCCACGATTTCCATAACCCGCTGGCGGTAATCCGTGTCGCTGCTCGCGCGACCGATGAGCCAAGAATACAGTTCTGGTGCGTTTTGCAGCGTTCTGTCGTAGCCAGGATTGGCGTTGCCATCTCTATCCCAAACGGAGCTGCCGAAAGGGTTAAAGAAGTAACAGTTGCCAGCACCGAAGTCGCCACCGGAAGCCGCGTAAGACGTGTTGCCGTCGCCGGGCACACCATTGATCGGGTCACATTCTGGGCCGCCGTAGCCGTTCAATGCCAATTCCATGTGCGAGGATAGCGTGTCCTGAACTTGCGAGGTCTGCGAATTGTGGTTACTGGCGGTGTAGTTGAAGTCAACCATCCATTCCTTACCGTTGATCTCCGTATCCCACTCCAGTCCGAAAACCATGCGTTGGTCGCTTCGGGCGGTCTTGGTGAAGGTCTTGATGGGACGAATCAGCGAACCGTTTTCACGTGACGAGTAACCCTGTAAGCGGGTCAGGTTAGCGTAAGGAATAGGTTCGATGCCTCGTCTGAAAGCATCTTCCTGGCTGCCTGGGTTAAGGGCAGTTTGGATATCGCCGTTCGCGTCGATGTAGTCCGTTCCGGTCGGAATGGTCAACGCGGGAGCGTTCGGGTTCAATGAGTTCAAACGGTCGAACTTCGAATTGTTGGACGCAAATTCAAAGCTGGCGGTCAGGTTATCAGTGATGTCGTAGTAGCCTTCAACAAAGAAGTTCTGCAGTTTTTCTTGTGCCTGAATCGAAAAGAACGAGCCGTAGTCATAAACGCAGCGATTGAAGACATTGCCAATCGAGCCACCAAAACCAGCGCCGAACTCGGCGGCATCTTCGCAGTTGACGTCTGCTTGACCGTAGCTCAAGCCGTTGGCATCACGTGGCAGACTATTAGCTGCGCCGCCGTTTTCTCCGTTAGCACCTACTAATTGGCCAGGAAACAGTCCGTTGGCTGCCCAGACGGGTTCGTTGCCTGCTATTTGTAGCAGTCGTCCTGGTTGCCCTGTAGAAGACAAGGTGGACCCACCAAAGCGTCCGTAGTCATCTGAAATGTTGATCTCGTCGCGATCGAGCACTTGAGCAGATACGACCACGCCGCCTCTGTCGCCCTGGACACCCCAAATCGCTGACAATTGTCCGGTATCGCCTCTACCTGTGTTGTCATCGGTCGTCCACTGGTAAGTGAAGTCGAATCCTTCAAAGTCAGATTTCGTCAGGAAATTAACCACGCCGGCTACGGCGTCAGAGCCGTAGGTCGCAGAAGCACCATCTTTGACGATTTCAACCCGCTGTATCGCGATTGTGGGCACGAGGTTGTTGACGTTCGTCGACGCGTTGCCTCTAGGGTTGTACCAAGAAGGTACGTGTCGTTTGCCGTTGACCAGGGGTAAGGTTGCGCCATGCCCGAGGTTACGGAGGTTGACGTTGTTCCTGCCGTCTGCGCCTTCTCCCTGGAACGTAGCAGCACGAGACTGCGACCCTGAGTTCCAAGGCATTGACGCGATGATTTCTGAAACATCAGCGGCGCCGATGTCTTCGATGTCTGCAGCGGTGATGACTGACAGTGGAGAAGGTGAATCTTGCGCCGATCGCTTCAGGTAGGAACCTGTAACGATGACTTCTTCTATCGATTCATCCTCGTCTGCTGCAAGAGCGAACTGGTTACCCGCGAGGGCGACCATAGCGCTTAGGCAAATTAAAGTGAGTCTTCTGATGGGAATCTCCCGATTGATTAGTAGATTATTTAGTTATAATTATTCGTTTCTTTAAGTCGAAATGTATCAAAGCGTTACGGCTCGACTAGCGCGACACTTAAACAAGCACCAATGGCGATGTCAAGGCCGTATATTTGTCAGTTTAATGCTGCGTTGCGCGTCTACTCAAGGCGTCGTACGCGAGTCACGGTGCCATTGTCATTCGCGAGGGTATAACCGCCCATCTTGCCGCTTTTGATGCTGATATTATCGCCCTGCTTAAAGGGTAGGTCTCGAGGATTGGTTTGCATCCATACTTGCCCATTAGCAAGGCGAAAGACCATGCGCTGTTGCTCACCACGACGCAGAGCGACGATGCTGGTATCCAGTTCGATTTTGGAACCCCAATTAAATAATGCGCCGTCACGCTCGACCGGTTTTGGGTAAGCTTTTTGCCGCCGGCTTTGCACGGAACTGAATTCGGGGTCAGCTGGTAGGTTTCCCAGGTTAGAAGGCGCCTTTACCGGTTCAGACGTTATTTTGGGCAAAGCCGGTGAACCGTCGCCGGATGTTTGTGGGTATTGTTGATCAAAACACGCGAGGCGCTCCCGAGCGTTTTCGATGGCAGAACAATTGGCCGAGGCGGCAGCTTGGCCGAGGGACCACGGGCTTAGTAGGGCGGTGAAAACTATCAGATGGGCGGCATTTTTTTTCATATTTTAGCGCGTCGTTTGGGGGTTTTTGTGGACCGGGAGTTTACTCGCCTGACGGGCAGTAATGTAGTGTTTATGAGTTAACCCACATTAACGTGGGCTTCGTCTGCCAGCGGCCTGGGCCAGACGCTTAGTGAATTCAGCGAGAGGTAACCAGTAGGCGCGCGACACTGTGTGGTGCGGGTTATCGTCTGCACCCAAGCCAATGGCAAACTCTTCATAGCCGTCTGGAATATAGAGTGAGCCGAATAACCAATCCCAAATCGCAAATACCTCACCATAATTCTTGTTTAAGCGCGTTGGGTCATGGTGAATCTGGTGCATCGCAGGGCTGATAAATAGGTAAGCGAACGGCTTTGGCCAGTGTAGCCAGACGTGCGAATGTCGTAGATTTGCACCGAAAAAGTTATACAACACATAGAGCGTGTTAAGACCGAACAGAATCTCAAAGCCTGGGTTGCCGAAGAAAACGAACACAAACAAACCCTGAAACAAGCCGGTCATGATCATGGTCAATGAATGCGCTGACAGGTTCCAGAGGGGATGTTTGCGGAACAAAGTGACGGGCGTCATAACTTCTGCTGAGTGGTGCAGTGCGTGCAATGGCCAGAAAACGTTCGAGCGGTGGTGGAAGCGATGAATCAGATAGACTGACAGGTCGGCGCTGAGGGTATAGCCGAAGATGAATAAAGCGTACGTCAGCCATTGCCATTCGCCGGTAAAAATAGCCGCCCCGTCGTTGAGCGCGATGAGCGAGCTAGCCAGTTCATTGGATATCCAGGTTTGTAGCCCGACGCCAATGAGGAAGAGTGGCGAGAGGGCAACATTGATCAGAAAGATCGCATAGTCGATGCGTGCCGATTTGTGCCAGTAAATCTGTTTAGGAAAGAGGAATTGCAAAAACTTTTTGCGTGTCCGGTGTCGGTAGTAGCGGTAGAAACTTAACCATGCGAGGGCAATGAAGGTCAGCACATAGAGGTAGTAAAATTTCTCCCCGCTATTAATTGGCATGGTGAGAAGAAGTAGGGTTAAGTCTTCAAGGTAGATGAGCGCGTCCTGCATTGGTTCAGTCTATGGTTCTGCTTGCTCGATCGCCAGTTTTCTCTGCGCCCCGCCGCGTGTCGCGAGGTATGACAAACGTCGCATGGGCGGCAACCGCTGAAGCGCTTTCTGCGTGCGCTGCGATTTCGCCGTGATCTGAATCTGGCCGGCAGAAGCTCAACGCAGCCGGCGATGGGCTTTCTAAACGTTGAGCATTGCTGTTAGAATCGCGCGCCCCCGGCAGGGTTGCGATCAGTAAAGGGAATACCTCTGGTCAGGGCCATCGCCGTAGCAGAAACTTGTTTTTAGGCGCGTAGCTCAGTTGGTTAGAGCGCTTGGTCGACATCCAAGAGGTCGTCGGTTCGAATCCGACCGTGCCTACCATTCAATCAGTCCTTAACTGCCTATTCGTGGTCGGGGTCTTGTCTGTACTCAGGTCGCGAGGTATGTCGGGCAATGGGCCAGGTGACCACAGAAAACAAACGCGGACTAGGTTGCCAAGAGGAACCCCGACCTAGCGGCGACGCTGTGTTGGTTGGTATTAGGTTGTCTGCTCCGAACGATGCGCATACGTTGTCCGCTCCTGTCCGCGTTCACTAGGAGGCTGGTGATGCAGACATCGTGTCTTGCTCATCGGTCGTCTAGAGCGTGAACGCGATTGAAGAGGACACCCCACGGATGAATGCGCGCATGCGCAGGTTCGACAGACGATACCTACACGTTCGCTTGTCAGCGTTGCTATCCCCAGACCCTGATTGAACAGAGCTTCTTTTTACCATTAGATCCAGATCCCTTGGCAGTGAATAGTGACTTTGCCTTATATTAGGCGGCTGGACACCATTTAGGAAAACCATGAGCAGCCCGAAACGACCGTTACCCGCACCGACACCGGAGACGCAACATTTTTGGGAGGGTTGCCGTGCCGGCGAATTACGTCTGCAACGGTGTGGCGATTGTGAGCACGTCTACTATCCCCCCCGTCCGTTTTGTCCAAAGTGCAGCAGCCGTGAGGTCAATATCTTCGCCGCGAGTGGTCGCGGGACGCTGGCCAGTTACGTCATCAACGAGAGACCCCATCCAGCGTTTGGTGAGCCCCACTCGATCGCCATTGTGCAATTAGAAGAAGGACCAAAGATGGCGTCTAACGTGGTCGGGTGTCCGCAAACGCCGGAGGCCTTGCAGCTTGATATGTCGTTGCAAGTCACATTTGAGGCTGTCAGTGAGGACATTACCTTACCGCTTTTTACCCCTGTGGAGGTGTCGTCATGACCGGTGTTGCGGTAGTAGGCGCTGCTGAGACGACCGAACTCGGCAAGATTCCGGGCATGAGCCAACAGATGCTGCATGCAGATGCTGCTCTGAACGCCATGGCGGATGCAGGAATCACCGCTAAACAGATTGATGGTATTGCGACGGCTGGGCAACGGCCGACCGACTTGGCTTTCTATCTGGGTATCACGCCAGAATGGGTGGATGGCACCTCAGTGGGTGGCTGTTCCTTTATGTTGCACGTGCGTCATGCGGTTGCCGCTTTGCAGTCGGGTCTTTGTAAAACGGTGCTGATTACGCACGGAGAAAGTGGTCGATCTCGAGTAGGCGCGAGTGGTTTTGCGCCAGAACCGAGTTCGCTTGCAGGTCAGTTTGAGGCGCCGTTTGGCACGTTCGGTCCGCCATCGACATTCACGCTTCCGGTCCTACGCTATATGAAAGACTACGGTATGAGCCATGAGCAGCTAGCGATGGTGGCGGTCGTGCAGCGGGAATGGGCGGGCTTGAACCCCCGTGCGAGTATGCGAGATCCAATTTCAGTTCAAGATGTACTCGATTCCCGAATGATTGCCTATCCGTTCCACTTGCTGGAGTGCTGTTTAGTCACGGATGGCGGCGGGGCGTTGATTCTAACGACCGATGAGCGCATCAGTGATTTTGCCGGAAAGCCAGTGCACATCTGGGGAACGGGCGAGAGCGTTGAGACGCCTATGGTGACGCAGATGGAAGACTTGACCAGTTCCAAGGCTTTTTCTATCGCAGGACCTCGCGCCATGAAGGAGGCTGGTGTGGCGCACTCAGATGTGGATCATCTCATGATCTATGATGCGTTCGCGCACTTGCCGCTGTACGGTTTGGAAGACCTTGGTTTTGTTGGCAGGGGGGAAGCGCCTGATTTTATTTGGGAGCGCAATACTGCGCCGGGGGGGTCTCTGCCTTTAAATACCAATGGCGGTGGCCTCTCTTATATGCATTCCGGCATGTACGGTATGTATGCGTTACAGGAGAGTGTGCGCCAAATGCGAGGTGTTGCTCCGGCGCAGGTCGAGGGCGCGGAAGTATCAGTCTGTCTCGGGGTTGGCGGTATGTTCGGCGCGAGTGGCTGTATTGTTTTTGGCAATCAGCCTAAAACGTAAGATAAGAAGAGAGGGCTTAAGCAATGACACAATTTAGTCTGACGGTGAATGGCGAGCGTTATCAAATCGATGTAGAGGCGGACACGCCGCTACTATGGGTGCTGCGCGATGAATTGGGTTTCGTCGGCACGAAATACGGTTGCGGCATCGCGCAGTGTGGCGCGTGTACCGTGCATCTGGATGGGGTTGCCGTGCGTTCTTGCGTGATCCCTATATCCGCGCTCGAAGCGCAGACGGTCGTGACAATAGAGGGGTTAGCGGATGGAGCTAACCTGCACCCATTACAGGAGCAGTGGATTAAGCAAGATGTTCCCCAGTGTGGCTACTGCCAAGCTGGACAGATCATGTCGGCAGCCTCGCTATTGGCGCACAACAAAAATCCCAGCGACGCAGAAATTGACCAAGCGATGGCAGGCAATTATTGCCGGTGTGGCACGTATAACCGCATACGTTCGGCAATCCATGGTGCGGCCGAGCAGATGAACGCGGCGTTCTACGACGCAACGAGTAAGTCGCAGGCTTCAGTATGAAGAAACAAATTGTCGAAGCTTCTGCTGTGGTCGATTCGATTCGTGACGCGATGGCCAACGCCGTTGCCACGCGAAGAGGCTTTTTAGCCGCAGTTGGCCTTGCCGGTGGTGGCATGGTCATCGCTTCGTTGGGGCCAAAATTGGCCTTTGCCGAGAGTGACCCGGATTTAACGCTGGTGTCTTCGGAAGTACTCAACGCGTTCATACAGGTCGCGCCAAACGGCGAGATTACGATCTATTCCGCGAACCCAGAAATGGGACAAGGTATCAAGACGGCGTTACCGATGATTATTGCAGAGGAACTGGGCGCGCGTTGGGAGGATGTAACTGTTCTGCAGTCGCCGGTCAGCGAAGAGCAATTTGGTAATCAACGGGCAGGCGGATCAACGACAATACCGCGAACGTGGGACCAGATGCGACGCATGGGTGCTTCGGCTCGGGAGATGTTCATCAGTGCCGGCGCATTGGTCATGGAACTGCCTCGCGCGGAACTTAAAACGGCTGATAGTAAAGTCGTTCACGCTTCTGGGCGGAATATGACCTTCGGT
Organism: Pseudomonadales bacterium; assembly: GCA_029244465.1. Taxonomy (GTDB): domain Bacteria; phylum Pseudomonadota; class Gammaproteobacteria; order Pseudomonadales; family Azotimanducaceae; genus UBA4421. Next base: position 4,511 of record JAQWQN010000065.1, on the reverse strand, counting down.
CAGTTGGCGACGCTGGCTGCAAAGCAAGATGTGCCCGATGCCGATGATCTGACTTTTAAAGACAAAGATGAATACACGATCATCGGAACCTCAGTATCTGGTGTTGATAACCTGGTTATTTCAACCGGCGCCGCTTCATTCGGTATCGATACTCGAGTGCCAGACATGTTGTATGCCGCATATCACAAATGCCCGACCATTGGTGGGCTGGTTAAAAGTGCCAATCTTGATGCGATTAAGAAAATGCCGGGCGTCATTGATGCGTTCGTCGTAGAAGGCAATGGTGATCCCCGTGAGTTGCTCGATGGGGTTGCGATTGTGGGTAAGAACACTCACGCCGTGTTCAGCGCAAAGAAACAGCTTAAAGTCGAATGGGATACAACGGATGCATCTCACGATAGTTGGACTGGTTTAGTTGATGAGGCCAAGAGCCTGCATGGATCGCGGGGGGGCGAGGAAATCATCAACAAGGGCGATACAGAAACTGAGTTTGCCAATTCCGACAACACGGTTTTGGCGGCTTTCTACGAATTTCCATTCGTCGCACACCTTTGTATGGAGCCGATGAATTGCACCGCGCACTACCAAAAAGGGCAAGGTGTTTTCGATGTCGATAGGTTAGAGATTTGGGCGCCGACACAAGGCCCGGCGCGGGTGTATCAGATCGCGGACTCGATGTTTGGCCTCGAAGAAGATCAAGTGATTGTGCATCAGCCTAGACTGGGTGGCAGTTTTGGTCGCCGGGTCTATCGCGAGTTCCTGGCTGAAGCGATAGAAATCTCCAAGCGTGTCAACGCACCAGTCAAACTCACGTGGACGCGGGAAGATGATATTCGGCACGATTTTTTTAGAGCAGGAGGCTTCCAATCAGTCAAGGGGGCTGTTGATGCGGGCGGCAAGTTGGTCGCCTTTGAAGATCATTTCATGGGTATGGAGACGGACGGCAAGGCGGTGTCTGGATCGCGATTTGCCGCGACGCAGTTCCCGTTGCTCAATGTTGAAAATGCTTATGCATCAAAAACGATGTTCGATATCGACATCCCGTGTGGTCCCTGGCGGGCGCCAGGGTCGAATACGACCGCTTTCGTCGTGCAATCGTTTCTGCACGAACTCGCGCACGCAGGCGGCCGCGATTACCTCGACTTTCTGGTGGAGGCGATGGGAGAACCGCGCTGGTTCGACGAAGGTAATATTCGCAGCCTGAATACGGGCCGCGCGGTGGCTGTGATTAAATTAGCGGCGGAAAAAGCGGGTTGGGGTAAGACCCTCCCGGCTGGCCGCGGCCTCGGTTTGGCCTTTTGTTTCAGCCACGCGGCGCATGTCGCCGAGGTCGCTGAAGTGAGTGTGGATGCGAACAAGAAAATCACAGTACATCAGGTGACTGTCGCGGTTGATGTGGGCCCTATCATTAATATGAGTGGCGCCTTGTCACAGGTTGAAGGCGCTGTTGTTGATGGCTTGTCAACCATGATGGGTCAAAAAATTACGTTTGAGAACGGTGCGGTGCAACAGTCAAATTTTCACGACTATGACGTGTTGCGTATCGAAGACTCGCCGAAGGTAGTTACCCACTTTATTCAGAGTGAATATTCCCCAACAGGGCTTGGCGAACCGGCATTACCACCTTTGGCACCTGCCGTGACGAATGCGATCTTTGCTGCGACGGGACAAAGAGTGCGCAAGATGCCGTTGACCGACGAGGGTTACTCAATCTAGGACATAGCTGTGACGAAAGTAAATTTCTCAGAAAACCCAACAGGTCCTTTGAGTGGCGTCAGAGTGGTGGATTTTACCGCTGTCTACTCAGGGCCACTGGCCGCATCGATATTAGGCGATCAAGGCGCCGATGTCATAAAAGTAGAGCCACATGCGGGTGATCTGATGCGACGAGGGTTGCCGAAACAGGGCGGTATCGCGAGTGGCTACTTCACGCTAAACCGCAACAAACGAGCGGTTTGTGTCGACTTGCAGACCGAGCCTGGGCTGAAAATTATCAAGCAACTAATCGCCACTGCTGATGTAGTGATGGAGAATTTTCGCCCTGGCGTGATGGAGCGGCTCGGTCTGGGTTATGACCAGTTTCAAAATACGCATGCGAAACTGGTTTATGCCTCAATCAATGGCGTAGGCCCCACGGGCCCTTATAGCAAACGTCGGGTATATGATGCGGTGATTCAAGCGATATCAGGATTTGCGTCTTTAAGACCGGATGGCATGCCAGAGCTTGTGAACTCGCTCGTCTGCGACAAAATCACCAGCTTGACCGCAGCGGAAGCGGTCGTTGCCGCTTTGTATCAAGCTGAACGGAGTGGTGTTGGACAAAAAGTAGAGGTCTCGATGTTAGACGCCAATCTGTTTTTTCTTTGGTCAGATGTGATGAACAATTTCACATTTCGTGCTGAAGACACGGAAGAGGTGCCCTATGCCGACCTGAGTCTTTTTATCCGCAAGACCAGTGATGGCTATATCGCGTCGATGCCTGTGCAACAGTCAGAAGTTGACGGCGCGTTTCGGGCGCTCGAACTGGAAGAACTGATTGATGATGCACGCTTTGCTGAGTTCGAGTCGCGTGCGCGAAACCGCTCGGTCTTGAAAGATCTCACTGACGTGGCTTATGCGCGTTTTACAACCGCCGAAATTGCGGCTCGCCTGGAGCGCAATGATGTACCGTGGAGCGAGGTGAATTTGCGCCATGAGGTGATCGATGACCCGCAAATCAAAGCCATGGGTGCTTTGCTCGAGTATCAGCACCCGGTTATTGGCCCGGTCAGGCAACCTCGGCCGGCGGCGCAGTTTGCCCGTACACCCTCAAACATGCATCAGCCAACCGCTTTCCTTGGCCAACACAATAGTGAAGTGCTCAGCGAACTTGGCTATAGCGAAACAGAAATCGCCTCCCTAGTGGCACAAAAAGTCCTGCACGCGGAGATGGGATAGGGTAAACGATACGGGCCGGCTTGCCGGTGTCGCCTCTCTAGATCACCTGACGAGCGCGAGATCCAGTGTGCTTCCGTTGTGGCGCGCTGACGCACGTGGTGCCTATTGTGGGGCTGCGTGGCTAAGGTCTGGGTTTGGGCCTGCCTGGCGTTTATGCGTGCGCCGTTGTCCGGCAGCAATCGCCGCAAGGGGTTTCTTGTGCCGTTAGCATGGCGATAAATTTAATCAATTATAAGACGCAGATGGAGGCGAGAAACATGGCAGGTTTGAGTGGCAAGGTGGCAGTGGTCACAGGCAGCAGTCGAGGTATCGGAAAAGGCATCGCGCTGGCATTAGGTGAGCAGGGTTGTACCGTCTATGTCACTGGTCGCACCGCGGGAGACGGAGAGTTGAGCATCGATACATCAGCTCGGATGGTGACTGCAGCGGGTGGCGAAGGCCGCGCGATTCAGTGTGACCATGGAGTCGATGCACAGATCGAGGCGCTGTTCCAGCAAATCGGCAGCGAAGTCGACTGCATCGATATTTTGGTTAACAACGTGTACAAAATTCCCAGCCCCCCTGCTTGGGGCGGCGGTTACTGGGATCACCCGATTCAAGTTTGGGATGATCAAGTCGGCATTGGCTTACGTGCCCACTACGTGGCGAGCTGGCACGCAGCGCAACTGATGTTTGCCTCGCAAGGAGCGGCCATGCTCAATGTGTCTTCGCCTGGCGGACAGAGCTATCACTTTTCTTCTTCTTATGGTGCAGGCAAGTCTGGGTTAGATAGATTAACCAAAGATATGGCGCATGAATTGGCGCCGAGAGGCATTCCCGCGGTCGTTCTCTATCCTGGGTCTGTGTCCACGGAATTTATCCAAGCCGCGGCAAAAGAGCAGGAAATGGACCTCAGTCAATCTCAGACACCGCTCTTGGTCGGACGGGCCGCAACGTCGTTGTTGCTGAGCAGCGACTTGATGTCTCGCACTGGCACCATTCAGTGGGTCGAAGATCTAGCCGAAGAATTTGACCTTAAAGATGAAAACGGCAGACGTCCGAGCCAGCGGTACGCGGCTCGGCGTTAGATGTGAGCAACGAGGCCGCACGCTCAGGCGGCTTCGTTCTCACCATTGTGAATCAGGTGATAGTCGTCGAGGTCTACCTTGTGTGTCACCGCCCAGTATTCCTGCAGACTAAACGGTGAATTGTTCACTACCCTGCCGTCACTATTCTTGTACCAGCTGGCAACATTCGGATGACCCCAGGCAAGGGTTTTGCTGATTGCCTGAACTTTTTCGTTGTAACTTTCGTTGATCTGGTCACGCACATCGATTGCATCGACGCCTTTGTCTATCATGGCGGTAAGGCACTGCATCACGTAGTGAATCTGGCACTCTGTCTGATAGATGATCGAGCCGCCGTGCACGATGTTGGTATTTGGCCCATAGAGACAAAAGAGGTTGGGGAAATTGGGCACCGAAATACCCTTGTACGCATTGGCGCTGTCGCCCCAGACAGAAGCGAGTGTTTGCTCTTCTTTGCCGACGATGTCCATTGGCCATAAAAACTGATTCGAGTGAAAACCGGTCGCA
>JAQWQN010000047.1 GCA_029244465.1 Pseudomonadales bacterium | reverse complement strand
CGACTGCCTTATCGAAAATAACACCAAACCGTTCTAGATGTACTCGCTTGATACTCAAACCCGCGGCCATCGCGTGACCGCCAAACTTCAATAGCAGACCCGGGTGTTGGGTCGCTACCTGATCAAGGACATCCCTTATGTGGAGACCATCGATACTTCGGGCAGACCCTTTTAGCTCATCCGGCGCAACATCACCGGCATCAGCAAAACATATCACCGGCTTATGGAAACGTTCGCGCAGTCTTCCGGCAACGATGCCCACCACACCTTGGTGAAAAGACTCATGGTAGACACTGAGACCGGTTCGTTCCGTATCCGCTTGGTCAGTAGCGAGCAACAGCTCTGCATCGCCAACCATGTCCCGTTCCAATTGACGACGAGCCACGTTCAACTGATCAAGCGCCGTCGCTCGCTGGCGTGCCTCTCGAAAGTCTTCTGCCAACAAGCATTTGATCCCAATTGCCATATCTTCCAATCGACCCGCTGCGTTGAGTCGAGGACCAATGGCAAATCCCAGATCTTGAGCAGACAGTGTACTGAGCGTGCGCTTGCCAATTTCTGCCAGCGCCTTGATACCGGGCCGACATCTCCCTGCGCGAATTCGCAGCAAACCTTGTTGCACGAGACGACGGTTGTTGCTATCCAGAGGTACGACATCAGCCACTGTGCCCAGCGCCACAAGATCAAGGTAGTTCGCGAGATTCGGCATCGGGCGCTCTGCGAACCACCCCTGATCAACTAGCTTCTGCCGCAATACGCCCAATACGTAGTAGGCAACGCCAACCCCCGCAAGCGCACCACTGCCAAATTTACTTTCTGGGAGATTGGGATTTACCAACGCAAGCGCATCAGGTCGGTCGCGTCCCGGCAAGTGATGATCCGTCACGATCACGTCGATGCCTTCTCTCTGAGCGAGCGCGACACCCGCAATACTCGAGACACCATTATCCACCGTGACGATTACGGCCGGGTTCTTGGTTTTAGCCAATTCGACAATTTCGGGCGATAAACCATAACCGTACTCAAACCTGTTGGGCACCAAGTAGTCCACACTGGTTGCACCGTAAGCGCCGAGTACAAGCACACACAGCGCAACAGATGTTGCACCGTCCGCATCAAAGTCCCCGACAATTAGAATCCGCTCTTGAGCTGTAACCGCCTGACAGAGCCGATCTGCGGCGATTTGAATATCAGGCAACAGGCCGGGTTTGAGCAGTTTGCTCAGGCTTAGATCTAACTCTTCCGCACTATTAATGCCACGATGCGTATAGATTTTCTCTAGGACACCCCAACCTTTGAGTGACGATGGATTTTCTGGAGCTGCTCGGCGTTGAATTTGCACCGATATGTTATTCCAAAGTTTCGATGCGAATTCTAGATATGTCGCCTTGACTTACCTCGAGTTCGCCAAGCTTTTCTCGTAACGTTGCGACTGCGCGCTCCATTACTGATTCCGCGACGGCATGAGTAACGATGACGATATCAACGAAGGCACTGCCCGCCACCGGCTCTTTCTGTATCGCAGCTTCAATACTTATGTCGTGCTCTGACATCGTGTTTGCCACTTGCGCGAATACACCAGGCTTGTCTCGCACGGGAATTCTCAAGTAATTCGAACAGATGACTTCGCCAATTTCGATATAACGGGTTTTAGACCGCGCGCCACCATCTCTAGACTCGCCAGATCGCGCCAATGCCACGACGTCCCCTAATACAGAAGAGGCCGTCGCCATACCGCCGGCACCGGGACCGCTAAAAAGCGTCTGCCCTGCTGCATCACTTCTAACCACAACGGCGTTCGCGACACCATTCACATTCGCCAACAATGCCCCGGATGGCAGGAGTGCAGGATGAACGCGCGCTTCTACTTCAGCACCAACGACTTTTGCGACGCCCACATGCTTGATTCGGTATCCCAACTCAGCGGCGTATTCGATGTCTAGCGCTGTGATCTTGGTGATGCCCTCAACGTATACCTGTTCCAACTCGAAAGGCGTATCAAAGGCCAAACCTGCCAGTATCGTGAGTTTATGCGCCGCATCGACCCCTTCTATATCAAAAGTGGGGTCAGCCTCTGCATAACCGAGCGCCTGGGCATTACTGAGCGCAGTTGCAAAAGGTTGATCCTCTTCTTCCATCGCCGTGAGAATGTAGTTGCAGGTGCCATTGATAATGCCCACCACCTGGTGAAAATCGTTACAGATCAGCGCGTCTTGTATGGCCTGAATGATTGGAATCGCACCAGCTACAGCCGCCTCAAACTTTATCGGGACATTTACATTACTGCTTAAGAGATCGTTACCGTAAGTGGCGATCAAGGCTTTGTTTGCCGTTACAACCGGTTTGTTCGCGTCCAACGCGGCTTCGATCAAGTTTCTTGCAACGTCTTCACCACCGATTAGCTCTAGCACGATATCAACATCATCTGCGACAAGGTCGGAGAGATCTTGACTGAACTTCGCACCTAACAGATCGACTTCTGGTTTCGCCGTTCTGCTAGAAACTCTCGTGACTTTGAGCTCGATACCCGACCGGTCGCGAATTTTCCCTCCATTCATCGAGATAATGCTCAACACACCCTGGGCCACGGTGCCCAAGCCAGCGATTCCGAGCCGAACTTGTTTCATGCAGTGATTCTACCTAGTTAAATTTCTGTCCAGCCATTGCTCCGGACCAGAGAAAATTTCGTGCCCAATACGTGCAACGGAAACCGTCCACGCCAAACACCATCAGAGGCCGGTGCGCCAACCTATCTTGTGAATTAACCACGGGTGCCGGCGCTATTCTAACCCGATCCGTACAGCAAGCTCAGCTGCTGGGAGATAACCCGGCAACAATGCACCACTAGCCGTCACGATAGCAGGCGTCCCTTTTACACCAATTTGTTGACCGATTTGGTACTGCTTGGCAACGGGATTAGCGCAAGTGGAAGACGCAATATCGCGACCCGCTTTCAGTTCTGTGATCGCCTGATTCGGGTTGTCCGAACACCACGCGGAAACTATTTTGTCATAGGTCGGGTTATCCAACCCCCGTCGCGGATAGGCGAGGTATCGCACCTCGATACCGAGGGCGTTAATGTCGGCCATTTCTTGGTGCAACTTCCGGCAATAACCACAGTCGACATCGGTGAAGACATTGACGTGGGTCTTGGCCTGACCAAGCGGAGAAAAGATCACCATTTCTGCTCGTGGCACCGCGTCCAAAACCGTTTTGCGCCCAACCGCACGTCGCTCTTCCGCTAAGTTCATCATTTTGTCACCCAACCGGTACATATCTCCAGAGATAATGAAGCCACCATCCTTAGTACCATAGAGCGTTTGGCCACCCCGCAGGTCAACCCCAAAAAGATCAGGCAACGGCGTCTCGTAGACCGCCATGATGGGCAAATCTGGCAGCGATTCCTTCAGCTTCTCGACCAGCACCTCACTACCCGCAGGAATCATTTGTTGCTTCGTAGTATTTCCTAGCGCGTCGATAGGCTCACCGCCGGAGGCGCTCGCGCCGAGCAGTGCCAACACGATACCTGTAAGAAAAGTCGAAACTCGCGTGCCGTTACTTAATTGCCTGTGCATATCGCTCTATACCTTCTCTGTTAATTCACACTGGCGCGCATATTGTCCCGTGGATCGTCTCTATGGAGCACGCGCACCGCGATTCATTCAGTCATTCGCCAGTCATTCACCAGTCATCCGCGCGGGTGATGTTCCCGTACGACATTTTTTAGTCGTTCCCGAGCAACGTGCGTGTAGATTTGTGTCGTGGACAGATCGCTGTGTCCCAGCATCATCTGCACTGCGCGCAGGTCGGCGCCATTATCCACTAGATGCGTCGCAAACGCATGACGCAAGGTGTGCGGTGACACTGATTTTTCAATACCGGCTTTCGCAGCATAGCGCTTAACTGCATACCAGAACGTTTGTCGCGTCATCATCTTGCCGCGGTTGCTAGGAAACAGGGCGGCGCACCCCTCGGGAGCGAGCCGAGTACGACCATCACTAACAAAACGTACGATCCAGTCCTGCGCAATCTCGCCCATTGGCACCAGTCTCTCTTTGCTACCTTTGCCAAGCACGCGAACCAAGCCTTGGCGAAAGTTAACATTAACCCCTGCCAGACTGACAAGTTCTGTAATCCTGAGACCCGAGGCATACAACAACTCCAACATCGCCCGATCCCGCAGACCGATAGGTGTTTCGACATCAGGGGCTGACATGAGTTCCTCAACTTCGTCCGATCCCAGCGATTCAGGCAGGGAGCGGCCTAGTTTAGGATGCCGCAGGTGCTGGGTCGGATCTGCCTCAAGATGATGCTCTCGCACCAAGTATCGGTAAAACCCGCGGACGCTACTCAACCACCGAGCTGAGCTTCGTGGGCTCATAGCCTGCCTGTAGAGATTTGCAAGAAACTGGCTCAAATCACCTTCTTGCGCCGTCAGTAGGGTTGCACCTTGCGTGACTAGCCAACGCTCTGTCTGGTTCAAATCACGACTATAGGCCATGCGGGTATTTTCACTCAGCCCCCGTTCAAGCCATAGACTTGAAAGATAGGCATCTAGCAAGATAGCTGTCGAGTTTGCGTGCATCTTCACCATGAGTCGCACCTTTTGCCCTGGCAGATCGCTTTGTATTGGGCATTTTAACTAAAAGAACAGGGTCCGACTTTGACCCTTCTGGCCATTATACGACAGATCTGCAGTTTACCGAGGCCGCAAACACAGCAACCAGCCGACATTAAATACTCGATTTATACAGCAAAACACAACTCCGAGAGTCGTTGCGACGCAGGTTGCTTCGCTATCGAAAAACGTCGTTCACGTAGGCCGGAATTTGGGACGGTTTTGCGCAGAAAAACACCATCGCTCTCAAGCCCAATCGTCTACTTGCTTGCCAGGCGTGGCTCTCTGAGCCTGTCAGGCCGGTCATTGTGACCAAACCTGACGCTCAATGACGCGCACAGTGCGCCGGGGGATGCGCTACTTTTTACCCACCTTTTCTTTGATTCTTGCTGAGCGGCCAGACCGCTCGCGCAGGTAGTAAAGTTTCGCTTGGCGGACATCGCCACGACGCTTAACTTCGATTTCTGCAATCAGCGGACTATAAGTCTGGAACGTTCGCTCTACCCCTACCCCGTGGGAAATCTTACG
>JAQWQN010000038.1 GCA_029244465.1 Pseudomonadales bacterium | reverse complement strand
CACGATAGATCACCGGCCCCCATTACCGGCTCCCGGTCCAACTCAGCATCCTCGCGACTGATCAGTGCTTCACGCATTAGATCCCAGGTGTAGCGTGCTTCGGGACGCCCACCGGCACCACTCATGTTGCTGTACTTGGGTACACAGCGCCAGCGATACAAAATCTGACTGGTTTCAGCTAGCGCTATCACCGCTGGCTGAAAATATCCGTTCGGGTGATGGGTCCAATCCCGCTCACGCAGATGACCCGAGTCTTCGTTATAGAAAATATCAATCCAGCCGCGTGCTTTGAGGTCTTTTCGGATTTCGTGGTGAGGGTCACCAATAATCGGGATACTCATATCCCACGCCTTTTCCGCTTCACTCGCCAGCGAGTGCGGTTCACTCGTCACACCGTAAACTTCACCACCGGCTGCACGGACTTCTGCGACCACCCCTGCTTTTTCATAGCTTCGTAACTCGAAGCGACAAGGCGGTCACCACAGACCGCGATAAAACAGCAGCAGAACAAACTCATGCTTGTGCAAGACACTATCGAGCCATGCAGCGCGGATCCCCACAGGTGGGTCAAGGAGTGGCGGGATTTCTCGTGCAGCGACTTCGGCAAAACTAAAATGAAAACCATCCGTCCTAGGCTCAACTTGAATCTGCTCGCGCGTGCATATCTCCCCATCGCACAATACCAGCCCGAGTTGAATGCGCTCATCGTCATTGCGACTGAGCGCGTCTTCCGCATCCACGAGACCAGTCACTTCAAACTGATGCCCTCGCTCCTTGTTCACCCAGGCAAGCGCAGCTGCAACTCGGCTTGCTAGTCGACTCGGAATTTCTTCTAAAACTTCCACATTCTCTCCACCACTACCCGGTCATTGCGCTACCGCGCAGTAAATCCGCCATCTACTATCAACTCAGTCCCCGTGATAAAGCTAGCTTCATCTGATGCTAGAAACAAGATTGCACTGGCAACCTCATGTGCCTGTCCAAGGCGGCCCAGCGGAATCACTTGTTCTCTTGCTGTTATCGCACGCTCTCCGTACTTTGCTTTATCCGCATCCAGGATCGGCGTGTCAATTGAGCCAGGGTGAACGGAGTTCGCTCGAATTGGATAACCCCTCTCAGCACACAACATTGCCACCGACTTGGTCATATTGCGCACGCCCGCTTTTGCTGCGCCGTAGGATGCGTAGTTGGACGATCCGATCATGCCCGCAATCGACGACAGATTAACAATAGCCCCTGCTTCACTTTGACGGAGAAGCCCTAAACCGTGCTTACAACCCAGCGCAACACTTTCTGATACAACCGAATGGACATGGCGCCATTGGTCGAGTTCAAACTTCTCCATCGAATCATGCGGCGATATTCCCGCATTGTTCACGAGTATGTCTAGGCAAGGTTGATTCTCGCCAACCAAATTCATCGCCTCAATCCATGCGCTCTCACGGGTCACGTCTAGCTGAACGAATGTGCCCCCAACCTGATCAGCAACGATCTGCCCAGCGTCCTCGTTGATGTCTGCGATATACACGTTCGCACCCTCGCGAGCTAACGCTCTCACTGTCGCATGACCAATTCCGGAGGCTCCGCCGGTAACAAAGGCTACTTTGCCAGCTACCCGCCCCGTCATGCCGGTATTCCGACAGGATTCACATCTGCTATCGGCATTCCGAGTTCTCGTTCGATGCCGGGCACCACTTCCTCCATCCACAAAGCCAAGGAGTCCAACGCAAGCGTGTGCGGCAAATCACCCAACTTAGCTTGAATAACAAGGTCATTTACACGAGCGTCGCGAATCTCACGAACGGCGCGCTCTATACAAGTGTCGACATCTCCAATAATAAGACGGTCCAAGAGCTCATCGATTGTCGGTTCGCCCTTGAAAGGGCGTTCATCAACCACATAATCGCCTGAAATTGATTCGGTTTTCGTACGCAGCGCATAGGCGAGCCTAGTCTGATAGAGCGCGCACTCAGCGTAGCGACGCGCATCCGCTTTATTTCTAGCAACGAAGGCGTAGCGCAACAAACCCATCCGTAGTTGGTCAGGCGACTTGCCAACTACAGCAAACTGCTGCTCCACGCGATGGCGTAACTTGATGATGGATTCGGTCCGGCCGAGAAGCCCAGACACAAACACCGCGTAACCACGTTCTGCTGCCCGCTGATGAAATGACGGATCACTACCCACCAACCAGATTGGAGGCAACGGTTTTTGTAGCGGTTGCACCGGCATTGAGGCAGACGGTTGCTGGAAATGTTTCCCGTTGTATTCGAATCTCGTCTTGGTCAGCCCGAGCTCGATGAGGTCAAGGAGTTCTAATGTAGCTTCTTTGTTAATACTCAAGTCGGCGCCAAAGCGCTCGAATTCGAAAGGCTGATAGCCAGCGCCGACGCCAAGCTCTAGGCGACCGGAGGAAAGCACGTCCGCTAGGCCAATCTCACCCAGTAAACGAATCGGTTTGTACAGCGGTGCTACGATCACACCGGTACCCAAACGAATCCGGTTCGTGCGCGCCGCACAGTGATTCACCATCATGAGAGGGGATGGGCAGAGGCTATAATTCGACGCGTGATGCTCAGGAAACCAACAGGAATCGAATCCGAGTGCTTCCGCACTCACAGCTTGATCAACAGCCTCTAAGAGTACCTGCTCGGCCGACTGACTCCGATCACGCTGCTGCATGACATTGAATACGCCAAACTTCATTGGCCCTCCGTTCGCCAAATTCCGGGGCCGTACTCTCTCATAGGCACGATAAAGAATCGACGTCGACATCTGCCCAGTTTTATTGGGAGAACAATCCTGCGAAGCGTAGAATTAACGTTTAGATCAACTCATAAAAAAGGCAAGCACAATGGCTATTACGGGATACGACCACCTTGTTGTCCGCGTCAACGACATCGATCAGGGCATCTCAACTTATCGCGATACGCTCGGTCTGGAACTTGACCGGACCGATGAGAACACACACCTCGGCATCAAACAGGCATTTTTCAATTTGCCGAATGGCGGCTTCATCGAAATCGTATCACCACTGAGTGAAGAATCGGCAGTTGGTAAAGCGCTGGCCGGGCGGGGCGAAGGAATGCATACAATCGCGTTCGAAGTTGATGATCTAGACGCAACGTGTACTGCGATGAAAGAAGGTGGTGCACAGCTCATCGGTGAAGGCGGTCCACAAGTATTCGTCCACCCGAAGTCGACCAATGGTATTTTGTTGCAGCTCTCCGCTAAGCGTTAAGTAGGTGACGCTCGGCGGCAATCCGCCGCCGAGCCATCCTCTTTTATCCCGCCAATGGAGGCATCTTGATTTCCATCGGCGGACAATGCGCCGGGTGTGGTAACGGCTCACGCTTTGTAATGCCGCCAACCAACTCGAGAAACACCCCGTCCGGATCAATTGCATGCACGATGGCCGATTCGTCTTCGCCAGTGCCCGAACAGCACGGCGCGACTTCAGACAGAAACGGTACCCCTTGAGCTCGTAAAATATCCACCGCGCGCTCTATTTCCGGCACCATCAACGCGATACGGTTGATACCTATGTGATTAATCGGTGGCGGATAAGGCGGTTCAAGACTAACTGGTTCGAGCCACTGGATCAGTCGGAGGACATGCTTGTCGCCACGCGCTATCGAAATGTCAGCGCCTTTGAACCGAAACGGTGCCGGCAAACCCCAGGCAGCGCTTTCTTCTATGTCACCTGACGTCTGCTCGAGCGGGGTCACCTCGGTGTAGCCAAATTTTCTGTAAAATTCGAGCGATTTCTCAAGATCAGACACGTTGATACCAATATAGGGCATCGAGGTCAGGTGCATTTGCCGAGACTGGTCGCTGAGGGGGGCGGCATTTTCCGACAACTTGTAGAACACACCTTCCGGATCACGAAAAAAGGCATAACGGCTACCAACTTCACCAAAGGGTGCGGACAGAAAATCAACGCCTTGAGATTCTAGGTAAGCGACGTCGCTATCTAGATCGCTGGTCAGCAAGGCCGCATAGGCCATCCCTAAGTGATTCGGCAACTCGTACGGTGGATCCGGATTAAAGGGTGTCTTAAATTGCAAGAGGTCAATGTTCGCACTGTGTGGACTCGCAGGCAGCGAGATGACCTCTCCCTTAACAAGTTCATACTGGCAGACATCAAACATGCCCAGCGCGCGCGCCATTTGGTGCGTATTTGTTAGCGGAAAACCACCCACGCCGCTGGTATAGCCGAGCTTACGATAGAACTCACGCGCCATGTCAAAGTCTTTGGTATGCGTCGCAAAGTGAAATCTCGCCATCAAACCGATATCTTCAGCTGACTCATAGTCAATCGCAGCCGCTGCTTGAGCCATGGCGTTGGTTAGATCATCCTCATCCGATCGTGGCTCCGAATCAGCAGAGACTATCGCCCCCGCCTCGTCAGACTTTTGATCTGATACAGCCATTGTGTTCATCGAATCACCACACCCAAACATGCCGATCAACAACAAAACTCGCAAACAGGTCACGCTCTTCGTGACAGCCTTCCGCAGGTAATCCATTGTTACTCTAACCCACGTTTTTTGAGCTCTTCCGGCATTCGCTTTGAATCCGCTTCAAGTAACGGTCCCCGCTCATCCTCCGAAAGTTCTCCGGCTGTGTCTTGTGCCATTTTGTCGCTATCGAGCATGATCCATTTCTCGGGAACGATCTCAACAACAACCCGCAGCGGCGAATTCAATCGTGCAACAAAAGCGTCGGCCGCAGCCTTCTCCTCCGGTGACATATCCCCCTCCTTGCCTGCACGGGTATACGGGCCATACGCTAGCGCAGGATAGAACCAATTCTTAGTCTCTTCATCATCATGTACAATCGCGCGACCTTTGAAGGTGATCGCGCCATTTGGTCCATTCGGAGCCGCCACGCCACTGACGACCACCGAACAACGTGGATCGCGGCGAATGGCTGATATGCGATGACGATGGACGCCGCAGGTTATCCAGCCGCGTCCATCCCGCCAAACAAAGGCATGCACGACGCCGACAGGCCAACCGTCTTGGGTCGCCCAATTAAAGACACATTCCCCTGCTTTACTCAGCAACTCTTCGCGCGTTTCTTGCGTAAATGGATAGATCGACACCACTTCATGTTCTTCGCTAGACATAGCACCCCCAGTAATGATCATCAAACCTGATCATAGCCTACCCACTGCGGTACTCTCCAGACACAGCAGCCACAGATCACAGGTAGCAGATTAACGTGACCGCTTTCGCGGGACTTCATTACGACGCCATCGTCGTCCTCTCCGGTGCCAGCGGGAGTATCGAAGCCGATACGTTAACACACGACGGAACACACTCGTTTTTACCGTGGGGTCACGACCAACCGCGAAGAGCGACGATACATTTCAGACGTGGCTAGCATTTCGAAATCTCCGGGGGGATTTAACCCAGCCGGCACAGAGCTAAGTCGGCTCGGACGAGGTATCGGGCAATCTGGGACTGAGCCTTTACCCGATTGCGCCACTAGCTCGTCATTTGACCTGCCCCATAAGCAAGCGCAGCAAGTCCACCCGCCCACAGCGCACAAGCCACGAGGTCATAGACTAAAAACCTACCAGGCGCAACGCCGCTCACCCCGGCGAGAACAGGCGCAATAGATCTTATCGGGGGTGACAAGCGACCTAAACACACGGCAGGTAGCGCCGCATGATTCATAAGCGCGCGATATTTTCTGTACGCGCGTTTCCGTCTCACCAGCTGTCTCCGCACCGCACGTCGTCGCCAAAGTAGCGGTGCAGCCATCCTTCCGATATAAAAACCCATCTGATCACCAATCAGAGCACCAGCAAAAGAAAGCGCGACTAGAACTGGCAAGCCAACATGCCCTTGGGCGTATATCACGCTCACGATGCTCAACAGGAAAATCCCAGACACAAAGAGCCCAACAAAGAGACAAGACTCTAAAAAGGCAACAATGGGCACCAGCACCCAAGCTTGAGGAGGGACGGTAGCGACGAAGTTTGCGATCCACTCGAACATGCCTTCGCCTCGCAAAAAGCGCCTATGCCAGAAAGGCGGCTCTGGTCTCGGGTGCAGCCCTAAATTCACCGCCGAGCGAGGAGGTCTGCGTACGTGATCCCGCATCCATGACGCCACGAGCCTTGACACAATAATGCATGGCATCGATCACCACGGCCACATCGTCGGTGTCCAAAAGGGTTTGTAACGCCACCATTATCTGGCGCGTCAGCCGCTCTTGAACTTGCGGGCGTTGGGCAAAAAACCTCACGATTCTATTGATTTTAGAAAGACCGATGATCTTTTTGTTAGGGATGTACGCCACTTTGGCAACGCCATCGATTGTTACAAAATGGTGTTCGCATGTACTAATGAGACTGATATCCGATATCTTCACCATCTCATCGACATTCATTTTGTTTTCAATCACAGAAAGCTTGGGAAAGTTTTTGTAATCAAGACCGCTAAATATCTCTTGGAGATACATTTTCGTGATCCGATGCGGCGTTTCCGCCAAACTATCGTCGCTCAAGTCCAGGCCCAGCGTGTGCAGTACCTCCGTCAGCTGCGCCTTGATACGTGTGTATTTTTCCGCGTCTGACAGTGTACTTTCTATGACAGGTGTTTCTAAACCAGCCCGAACCAGCGCCATGCGCACCTGTTCGCCATCCGACAGTTCCTGCTTCGCTTCCATGTTCGCGATCGGCGCCACACCGATATTTAAATTCATCGTTTCTAACCCCTAAAATAAAAATTATAAGCCAACCAGCGAAGCGTAGACCGCTGCATCGTGCTGGAACAATACCTAGCCAGGAGAAAACTTGAGCCAAGGGTTTAGCAACCGTTTGAATCCCGTTAGTTTAATAGGCGCGGCCAAAACCGAGAGGCAGATACACTCTTCGTTCTGCGCTGCAATAGGTTTATGTATATCCCCTGCATCACGGACCATAAAATCTCCAGGTTGATAAATGCCCTCCTCATCCGAGAAGCAACCCGTCAGTACAACGGTAATTTCTTGGCCGCAATGATCATGTTCTGGTGCCTGTCCACCGGCCTTAATCCGATGTAACGCGAGTTCAAATTCGGCTTCACCAACACCTATCGTTGCAAGTCGCAACGAAGGTGAAAGAAAACTCCAGCGGAGATCTCCGGCTGGAAGAAAATTACGCACATACTGCGGCAGTGCAGCAGCTATACCGTCCACCACCTTCGCCGGTAATTCTGATTTGGGCTCAGCAGGGGCAAAATCAGTCTCTATACTTGTCATAACATGCTCAAGGAGCCGCATAGAGACCGGTACGGATTCGGACTCCTGCAAAAGAGTGCCGCCAAGGTGCGCGAGCGCATCGACCATCGTTTCGCAAGTACTGCAAAATTTGATATGCGTGGTGGTGGCAATGCTCTGTGCGGTAGATAAAGACCCGGACGAATATTCAACGAGCCACTCAGGACTGGGGTGTCGGCTAATCACTTTGCGCATCTCCTGCCAGTTGTCCTTTCCCAAGGTTTATCTTGAGTTTCGCTAGCGCTAGTCGAATTCTCGACTTTACCGTTCCGAGTGGCAGCGCTAACGCATCAGCCACTTGCTGCCCTGACATACCCTCGAGGTACATCAATCTCAATACGCCTGCTTGTTCCTTCGGCAATTCCAAAAGCTGATCTGTGATCGTGCTGATACTTCTAACCTGAAGCAGCGACGCATACGGCGATGCGCCTTCAACCTCATCATAAATATCCTCAGCCCGCAGGTTGCTTGCATCCTGACGACTTTGCTTGCGATACCAATCGATTCGTGTATTTCTCGCTATGGTGTATATCCAAGTAGTCGCTGACGCTTGATCGCGCGAAAACGAAGGCGCACGCCGCCAAACCTTAATCATCGTTTCTTGCACCAGTTCTTCGGCCGTTTCTGGGCCAAGGTTGCCGCCTTTCATTAGAAAGGCCTTTAAGAGGGGCGCGAAATGTTTGAATAGCTCTGCAAACGCGGTTTTGTCTTGCCGTATACCGACGCTCTCCAAGCCAATGTCCCACTGGGAGGCACTACTCATTCGTCTGAATTCTTTATGTAGGTAATGAATACTGCTCATCATATGGCGTCTAGCGATAATTCTATACCCACATATACGTCAACTACTGCATTTTGGATCACTGCTCATGAGGAAACCAACCGGCCATTGGCCGAGCCAGTTGCTCTGTGGTGTTATAGTGACTGAACTCGATTACGACATCGCGGGCTTTCACGTCCAGGTTCGTTGTCCCATGGTACGCTTTCAGACGCTTTTGCCCGTCATAATCCACTCGTATTGTAGGGACTAAGAGTCTGACAAAAAAATTTGACGGTTTAAGGCTGAAGGTTGTCCCATCTGACGATTCTCGGACCTTGGTGATCGACACGTCCAGCAAATTCGCATGACCCGCGATCGCAAACTTATACACTTGCCGCTCGCCAAGTCGGAACAGATCCCAATGGTCTCGAATAAAAAAGTCGAATCCCGCATCAATTATCGTTGCCTCGTCCAGCGGCAACTGGTATTCCTTGGTGCGTCCGTCTTGTTTCGTTACCATGCGAACTGTTCCGATGTCCGGAACCACTCGCAACTCCCTCTCTCGGGCAAAATCCACCTGCTGTATCTGCGGATGCTGAGGTAGCAGCGGATAGGTCATCTTCTTCGCCACCAACTTCATACCAGCCGGATCAAAGTATTTGACCAAGTGTTCCCCTGTTTGCAAGTACTGATGGTGTTCTATGTATTGGATCGATCCACCCGACACGTCCCGCGCTACGCCTACCGAATGCACGACGGTGCCGAAGACTTGAGGCGGCGCTAGAGCGAATATTAGCGCCCATAGGTAGCGAGGAGCGCGCACGCGACACCGACTAGCAAGCGAATCGCGTCCGCGCACCTTCACCGCGACAGACCGCTTAATTGCTTTGCCGCTGGCACCCTACTTTGCTGCCAGCTCGTCAGCCTTATTTCATTTGGGTCGTACCCCAGCTCT
>JAQWQN010000019.1 GCA_029244465.1 Pseudomonadales bacterium | reverse complement strand
CTATCAGGAAACTGGCCGCGGAGGACGCGATGGCCAGCCCGCGGACGCGTGGATGATCTACGGTCTTCAAGACGTCGTCCGCCTCGGCCGCATGGTCGACGAATCCCAAGCCGATCCAGCCCACAAAAGGATCGAACGAACTAAGCTCGATGGGCTGCTCGGTTGGTGTGAGCTGACAACCTGCCGGCGGCAAGCGCTATTGCATTACTTTGGCGAACAAGGCCCCGAATATTGCGGGAATTGCGACATCTGTTTAACCCCACCCGTAACATGGGATGCAACAGAAGCCGCGCAAAAAGCCTTATCCTGTGTCTACCGAACCGGCCAGCGCTTCGGCGCAGCCTATGTAACTGATGTATTGCGAGGCGAGCACAGCGACCGGATCGTGCAGAATGGCCATGATCGGCTCAGCACTTTTGCCATCGGTACGGAGATCTCCGACCAGCAGTGGCGTTCTATTTACCGTCAACTTGTCGTGCGAGGCTATTTGCTGGTTGATCATGCACACCACGGTGCTCTCAAACTCTCGGAAAAAAGTCGCGCGCTGCTAAAGGGAGACGCCGAGCTTAAGCTGCGTGAGGATCAGAGCAAAGTAAAGAAACGACGCCCCAAGAGCACCTACAAACTCGAAATCGAAGACGAGCCGTTAATGGACGCTCTGCGCGAATTGCGAAAAACGATCGCGACGGAAGCGGGCATACCACCTTATGTCGTTTTTCACGATGCAACGCTGCTGGAAATGGTCGAGCTTCGCCCGAAAACTGCTGTCAGTCTGCTAGAATTAACTGGGATCGGCCAGGCAAAACTGAGCAAGTACGGCGAGCAGTTCCTGCACGTCATCAATTCACATTGAGCCGCTTATCGAGCGACTCATCATCCCGAAAAACTTCACCAGAGGGTCGTATGAAACAGCTTATCTGTCACTGCCTTTTTTGGGTTCTGTGTTCAAACTTTGCGAACGCTGACCAACGTGATCCACGCCTGAACGACCTGTTCAGATCAATGAGTCAAACAAGTCAGGCCCGCGCATCGGCGGAGATCGAGCAAAAGATCTGGCAAATCTGGCTTCAACATCAGAATCCAAAAATTGAAGCCCGCCTTCGCCAAGGCATGCTGGCGATGGCGCAGAATCGATCTAGGGCGCTACAGGTCTTCACGGCGCTGATCGAGGACGAACCAGAATTCGCCGAAGCATGGAACAAGCGCGCTACCCTCTATTACTTACTCGGAGACTATAGCGCGTCAGCTCAAGACATCGAACGCACCTTAGCCCTTGAGCCTCGACATTTCGGTGCGCTCTCTGGGCTTGGACTCGTACATCTCGCGCTAAATCAATACCTCGAAGCGCAAGATGCATTCGAGGCGGTGCTTGAGATCCAGCCCTACAGCCGCAACGCGCAGCAGAATCTCGAGAGGATCAATCTCTACCTTCGCCGTTTTACCACCTAGGCAAAAGGATCTGTTCCCGCACGCATGAAGGGCGCGACCCGGTCCCTATCCGGATTCTGACTGTCCTCGTAGGGGTACAGGGCGGCGCCAATCAGACGCTTGAGTTCAGGATACTTATCTAGGAGCTGTGGCGATGTACCCTGCTCATAGTTGTGTTGGGGGCGCATATAGGAGCGCATGTAATTTTGTACCAACGTCACCCGTAATCCAGGGTTTGTTCTCGGCTCGGAAGCATGCCAAGTCGCGCCATTCCAAATTGCCAAGGAGCCTGCTTTGGCAATTAATGGCACAAACTTATACCCCGTTTTGTCTCGATCCGATTCATGCGGCAGAGTCGCTCGTCCATAATGATGACTTCCAGGCACGAAGACTGTCGGGCCGTCACTAGATCCTGTGTAGTCTGTACAGATCCAAGAAGCGTTACACATATGTGCAATTTGACCGGCGCCTGGCGGTATGCCGTGAGAGTCACTGTGCAATCCGAGGCCGTCACTCCCTTGACCCTTAATAATCCAGGTTTGGCCTGAAAACACGGCACTCTGGCCTAACAACCACCGCACCAGAGCGACGTTTACAGGATTGATCGCCGCCTCGACAAAAACCTCATCCTCTTCCAATAGATCCCAGCTGTTCTTGCTCACTTCAGCGATGGCGGGAGCGGCTGTGCGATAGTCTCCGATCTTGCAGCCATTGCGCTTTTCACAGGTGCGAATAATGGCTTCGCGCAACTTCTCGATAAAGCCGTCGCTTGCCTGCATTTTCTCCGGCGGAACGATCGTCATACCGTATGCCTCGAGTTCTACAACGTGCTCATAGAGATCATATCGCTTGATCTCGGCCATTAGATTGTCCACATCGGGGTAGACTTTGTATTCAGACAAGCTCATAGAAGCGCCTCAAATTGATGCAAGTAACCGCCGTCGCGACCTTATTCGTCAGGATATCGCCAAGGCTGCGCAGGCTGCTCTACATCCTGGTCAACAACCCAAAGCGGCATCGCAATGCCATCGCCCATGTCTTGGAATATCACCTTTACTTGCGTGCCAATGCCAACCTCCGCCACCAACTCCGGAGGTGCCAGCAAACCATCGGCTGTCGCGAGATTACCCTGCACACGCAGGCCATCGTATTCATTCGGACGATTACGTTGCTCGTCTAGCTCGACCAGCAACAACATATAGGGTAAGTGCGGCTTGAACGCACCCTGGATTGCGTGATGCACCTCGCCATAGGAGTAGACGACCCCGCGCCCGCTCACGGGCTCCCATGTCGCATCGGGGTGCGCACAAAAAGGACACGCGGTCGTCGGCGGAAAGCGCATCAGGGAACAATTGCTACACTTTTGTAAACGCAGCTGGTGTTTGCCACACCATGAAAAAAACTCTAAATGTTCCTGGTCCAGATCATCCAAGTGAACCGGCATCTCTAAATAGCTGCCTGCAATCGCCATGCTATGTCCCCCTCGCCATGACCATGGCTGAACCCATCCCTGGAGTACCCCAGCCGAGATTCGCGCTGAGCTCGACATCTTTCACCTGCCGACATCCACCTCGAGAATAGTCATAGGTGTGCTGGCGTTTGCCGTCTGGTCCGATCGGGCAGCTATCATCAACGTCATGGCGCAGCTGCCGTACGTTCTCTATCACCATGTTGACGCCGTGCGTATAACCCTCACACAAGTGGCCGCCACTGGTATTGTTGGGCCGCTCACCACCAAGACGCATTTTTCCGGAGCTGACGTAGTCACCACCTTCGCCTTTCTGACAAAAGCCGTAATCTTCAAGCTGCATCATGGTTGTGAAAGTGAATGCGTCGTATGAACCCGTAACTTGGATATCTTCTGGGCCTACACCGGCATTAGGCCAGAGGATGTCTTTTGCAAAATGGCCCGCGACCGTGGATATAGGCCCCGATTGATAGTGCATATCTGCTCTGGGCTTACAGCAGCGGCAAACAACAGACTGAATAACCGCTGGTGTGTGCCGACAATCTCTCGCTCGCTCCGCGCTTGTAACAATTATCGCAACCCCATTGTCGGTCTCGACACAGCAGTCGAGGAGGTGAAGCGGTTTTACAATCATCCGACTCGACAGGACATCGTCGACCGTGAGTTCTTTTTGGTAGTAGGCTTTTGGATTGTTTGCTGCATGCTCGGCATGAATCACTTTGACGTGCGCCACCTGCTCTGGCGTTGTTCCATAGTCATACATGTGACGCATAAACGACTGACAGAACATCTGCCCTGCGCTGGATAAGCCGATCCCGCGCGTCAGGAGTGCACCGCCCGACATTGGCGAACCGGGGCCGCGGCCAGTGCCACCAATCCGAACCTGACTGAAACCATTCATGGCGCGATAAATGACAACGGTTTTACACATGCCCGCTTCGATCACACCCATCGCGATACCGACCAGAGCTTCAATACTTGAACCTCCGCCGTAAACGTCCATGTGAAAATTGAGTCTGATACCGAGATCACCGGCTATCACGGGTGATGGCGTTGAGTCGTTGAAGCTATACGACAGCATGCCGTCGATATCACTCATGCTCAATCCCGCATCCTGAACCGCCGCTCTGACCGCGCGGGTCCCTAACCCTCGCGTTGTGGTACCAGAGCCCCTTGAATATTCTGTCTCGCCAACACCGACAATCGCGTACTTCCCGCGCAGGTGATGATGCGAAGTCGCATCGAGTTCCTGTTCCATCCTGCCCTCCCCGGCAATCAGCTCATCACAACCATATGCAACCACACGAACGAAATCCAGTTGATCCGCATAAACAAGGCAGTGGTCAACCCGCGGATATGTTTTACTGCTGGGCGAGACGGCCAACTTCCTACCGCTAACGAATGCCGTCGTTGAGGGGAAAAATTGAACACAAACACCGTTTCACTCGCCGGGACACCCGCTGCTTCACCGCTCGGCTATTTTAGTTGGACCTTTGGTCAGGCAGCCCGTGACCCGTACTACATCATGGTCATCATCTACATCTTCTATCCGTATTTCAGCAATACGGTGGTCGGGGACCCCATTAGAGGCCAAGCGCTAATCGGCTATATCACGGCAACGGCAGGACTTTTACTGGCCATTACGGCGCCATTCTTAGGTGCCATAGCGGATAAAGACGGCAGACGAAAACCTTGGCTCGTCGGCACGATTTCCGTCATGGCCCTGGGTGCCTTTTCACTCTGGTTTATCGAACCTAACAATCAGGGCTTGAGTCTGACCTTGTCCCTACTCATCTTATTCGTCATAAAAGTGTGCTTCACCGTTTCCGAAGTGTTCCATAACGCGATGCTGCCCTCGATTGCACCTGCTAATCGCATCGGTCTTATTTCAGGGCTGGCCTTTTCGCTTGGTAACATCGGTGGACTACTCATCATGTTATTCGTGCTCCTCGCATTCGCAATGCCAGGTACCCAGCCCTGGTCGTTCTTACCTGACGCACCCTTGTTCGGGATCGATCAAGCCGCTCATGAACACGACCGCATTGTCGGACCCATCGCCGGGGTATGGATGATTTTATTCACTCTACCGGTGCTACTGTTCACCCCAGATGGTAAAGCCTCCTCTTCCCCGATGTGGCAATTGGCCAGGGAAGGCGTTGCCGATGTTATGCAAACGCTGAAACACGTCCGGCACTATTCAAACATTGCCCGGTACCTGCTTGCCCGGATGTTCTTCATCGATGGCATGGTGGGCGTATTGACCTTCGGCGGTGTTTACGCGTCGGGTACTTTCGGCTGGGATACAACCACACTCCTCATCTTTGGTTTGTGTACCAGCGGCTCTGCGATGTTTGGCGCGTACATCGGCGGACGTTTAGATGACCGGGTTGGCTCGATCCGCGCATTACAGATCGCCATCACAACCAGTTCAATCGTCCTCCTCACCCTGGTCTCGGTGCAACCCGATACCATTCTCTACTTCGTGGAGGTGGGCACCGAACCCGTCTGGAACTCACCCTACTTCTCGACCCTGCCGGAACTGTTCTATTTCGGCACAAATCAAGTGTTCGCCATGTTTTTTGTCACGGGACTATCCGCTTCGAGAACGCTTATGGCGCGTATCGCACCGCCAGAAATGGCCACTCAGTTCTTCGGTTTGTTTGCATTATCTGCGACGGTAACCGCGTTTCTTGCGCCGTTACTGGTCGCGACTGCCACCGATCTATTTGAGTCGCAGAGGATTGGCTTCGCCTCTCTCGCCATTCTCATGGTGATTGGTGCGGTGATGCTGCTCAAGGTCAAAGAGGAACAAGCAACCGTCGCCGGAAGTGCCGAAAGCAATTGATCTAGTCGCGCCATAACCATCGTAAGGTTTGTGCAAAAAGTGCGCCGCCATGAAACAGGCTGTGCCCACCTGCGCCAAACTCAAAACGGTAGTCATAGCCGGCGTAATTGAGGGCGGCCGCCATCTGTTGGTTCGCCAACGGCCAGCTGCCAAAGATAATATTGCCATCGCTGATGCCGCTGGTTAGGTAAGTACGGATCGGTTTTCTTGCGGTGGCGCGAATCAAAAACGGATAGTTATGTCCGCCACGAATATTTACAAACGAGCCACAATGACTAATGACCTTACGAAACTGATGAGGGTGGTGCCAAGCTGCGTTGAAGGCACAGATAGCGCCGCTGGAAATTCCACAGAGCGCTCGCTGATCTGGATCCTCAGACAGTACCAAGCCAAGTTCATTGGCTGCCAAGGGCAAAATTTCCTGCAGCAAAAATTGTCCGTACTTCGGCGTTAGACTGTCATATTCGATGCTGCGTTGTTCTCGATCGCGTGGATTCGATTTAGCCCCTTGTGCACCGTCAAGCTCACCCGTTACACCCCCGGGCATGACAAACACTGCAGCCATTGCTGGAATGTCACCCGCATCAATTAGATTGTCTAACACGACCGTCGCACGCACCGGACCTTCAGGATCTGAATAGGCTAAGCCATCATTGAACACCATGACCGGCAATGGGCCAGAGGCGCCATGCGGTGCGTAAAGAAGTATATCTCGCGCCGTGGACTGATACAGACCTGTAGAACGCCAACCTGTTACCGTAATCGTTTCCCCCTGCCGCACACCCTCTTGCACGTAGGCTTCTTTACAGGGGTGGTACTGGGCATCCCCCGGCACACGAAGCGCATCAATTAACTCAAAGTTCGATCGCCCGTTAACCACCTTCCCCGCGGGAAAGGCTTCATCCAACCCCAACCGTTTAAAGTCATCTACCCCTATTCCCAAGGTGCGACTGCTCGCAAGCACGCTGCCCGTCGCCACTAGCCGTCTGAGCACCTCTCTGCGGTTACTCACGGCACCCCCTCGTTTTTTGAAATTTCCTTCGCAGCGGCTTGGGTAATCACTACTTCAGTCCCATTCTAGCTGGACCGCCTCTGGCCCACGGAAGAAGGGATTCGGTGGATAACTGAGTCTGTCCAAATTGGTAATCCGTAATCCAGGCAACTCTGTTATCAGCTTACG
The DNA here is from genome assembly GCA_029244465.1 of Pseudomonadales bacterium. GTDB lineage: Bacteria > Pseudomonadota > Gammaproteobacteria > Pseudomonadales > Azotimanducaceae > UBA4421. The sequence goes on along the minus strand of JAQWQN010000019.1, from coordinate 10,562 downwards.
AACCGCAATTTCTGTCTCGATCTTCGCGAGTTGCGCGCCTAAACAAAAATGGGCGCCGCCGCCAAACGATTTGGAACGATGAAAAGTACGATCCACATCTAACTGATCAGGATTGACATAACTAAGGTCATCATGATTAGCCGAGCCAAGCATTAAGACGATCATCTGACCCGCTTCTATGGTCTCGCCGTACATCTCCACATCTTCTTGTGCCACCCGGGGAAGTTGTTGCACCGAGGAGTCAAAGCGCAAAAACTCCTCTACCGCCATTGGCATTTTACCTGGGTTATTGCGCAGGTAGGCCAACTGCTCAGGGTTTCCAAAGAGCGCCAGAACGGCGTTGCAGATAAGATTGACGGTGGTTTCGTGACCCGCAATGAACAGCAAGCGAACGTTGTGGATCAACTCCTGCTCGCTTAATGCGCCACCATCGTCGCGGGCTTCAATCAACGCAGACGTCAGATCATCGGTCGGGCTGTCTCGCTTAGCTCGCACTAGGGCGCTCAAAAACTCATCAAACTCGCGTATTGCGTGGTCTGCTGCATTGTCATCTGCCGCTAGCAAATCGTTGCCAAAGCGAATGATGTCCTGAGACAATCGAGAGAAGCGTGCACGTTGATCCACGGGAATACCCAGCATATCGCTAATAATGGTTGCCGGAATGGGGTGGGCAAAATCAGCCTTCAATTCCATCGCATGGTCCGACCGATGCGCCTCAATAATACGCGCAACCAAGGACTCAATGACGGGTCGCATCGCCTCCATACGCTTGGCGTTGAAGGCCTTGACCATCAGACTACGGATACGAGTATGGTCTGGTGGATCCAGATTTAGGATACCCTTACTGAAACGGTCGACTTGTTTGATGGGGCGCAAATCAGTCACGCCCGGTGGCGGATTCTTTGCAAAACGTTTGTCTCGCAAAATCGCATCCACGTCTTCGTATCGGGTTATACGCCAGAAGCCAAACTCGGCATCCCAAACCACCGGCTTGGTGCGAAGTTGTTGATAGGCGGTATAAGGATTCGCAAAGTAACGGCGCGCGCCTTCCGGCAGCGTTTGCTCTGACGAGGCGGGGGCATTAGTTTCAGCTTCTGTCGACATGCATTCCTCCAGTATCCTGAACTAGCGATTAGTCTACGCCACCAAGGTGTCAAAATCCTCAGCTAGGGCTCGCCGAAAACCACACCGAATGAACGAGAGGAACACCCCATTGCGTCTCACTATCTTGCCAGGACTGGACGTTTACCAACTTAGGCCGCGCTCATGCGCCACTATCGGTGCCAGATCGGTGCCAGATCGGTGCGTGAACCGGTTCAGGGCTGCGATTCGCAGTTGCACCGGTTTAACTTACTCTCCGCTGGTACTTGCGCCAGCGGTTTCGCCGGTCCACTCCCCTTCCAGAAGACGAGCACCACGTAGGATACCGCCCATCGCATAGTTACCCTCATGGCAAGCATACTCATAGACCTTGCTCGCCGGCTTTGTGCGCCATAAGTATCGACCACGCCATTCGTCCGTCCAGACACTGGCATCGTTGACAGTAAAGTCGTAGTAAATACTGCCATCTTCTTGCAGCGTGAAATATTCGGTCACGGCAAGATTCTCATCAGCACCCGGCAGGCCACTGATGCGCTTGAAATTCTTTGTTTCCACGACCAGGGTATCGCCGTCCCATCTACCGATAGAGTCGCCAAGCCATTTGCGATTGTCGTCCGCGCTGTGCTCGCTATTCATACGAATGACACGGGCGTCGTGCACCATTTCTTGCAGGATCATCACATGCGTGTCGGTCTGTACGATGCGTTTGAAATTGTTATAGAGGCTCGGTAGCGTTGGCACGGTTGCCGCGAAAGAGATTAAACAACGCTCCGACGGCGCCAGCGACTCAGGTCCGTCAAAGGGTCCAGGCTCTTTGCTCGCAAGCCAAGTTGCTTGCCCTGTGTTTTCGTGGGTAAAACTCTGGTAGTACACGCCCAGACGAGCTTCATAACCTGCCCGCGTTTGCGGGTAGCGTCCGTTTGGCGGGTCATAGACGATAGAGGTCGGCACCTTGCCATTGACCTGCCCAAGTGCATCCCCAACATCGATCCAGAAGAAGTTGTATCCACCCACACCACCGGCACCACCGGCGTTATTGCCATCGCCCCCTTCCTGGGGAGCACTTCTGTTGGGATCGCTTTCGCTGTACTTGGCCCATTCCGAAGCCATGCCCAAGCCCCAATTAAGCGTCGTCGAAATCCATGGGTATAGATACTCAACACGACCGAGCCATTCGGGTCGTTCCGTGGGAGTCAAGGTCGCAGTATCGTAAACACCCGACAAATCTGGCTTTCCAGACGGCGTCCGCTTGACGTCAGCGATCGTCGTTGTCGCCATCAAAGCAAGGGCGATCGCACCCACTGTCATCTGTCGAAACATGTGGCACCTTCATTCAAAATCATCGCCTAAAGATACCCTATTTTTACGGCCAACCGAACCGTCTGCTGCAGGGCCAAATACGCGGCAACAACGCCCCTGACGTTCAAGATGTGCTAGTTTGCGCGTCTGGGAGAATGTTGCTCGCAACCACGGCCGGACACATTTGGGTTTCAGGTAAGGAAATCTTGCATTGCGCAAACGATTACAAAATAAGCACGATCACGCCGAGGTAAATCGGCAACACAGCCTGGATGACCAACAGGCAGTGCGCGCACGGGATATTGGTTTGTTATTGTTTCTCACGTTATTGAACTTCATCAATTTCGTTGATCGACAATTGCTGTCCAGTTTTGCGAATTGGATCGTGCCTGAATTAGGGCTCAGCAATACTCAATTTGGCCTGCTGACGGGTTTAGTCTTCATTTTTTTTTACGCGACCATGGGACTATTTATGGGCGCCCTTGCCGATCGCATTAACCGCACCCGCCTGATCGCTTTTGGCTTGATTCTGTGGAGTTCACTAACCGCACTGTCGGGTGCAGCGAAAGGCTTTGCAAGCCTGGCATTACCGCGGATGTTCATTGGTGTTGGCGAATCAGTGCTCACACCCAGCGCCCTATCGCTCCTCAGTGACCGTTTCCCACCACGCTGGCATGGCCTTGCCGTTGGTATCTATGGCATGGGCGTCCCTGTCGGGGTCGCTGGCAGCTTATTTACGGTCGCTTATTTAGAACCTATCTTTGGCTGGCGGGGTTGCTTCTATCTCCTTGGTGGCATTGGCATTGTGTTGGCTTTAGCTATGTTCTTCGTCAAAGAAACACCGCGACGAAACCGCTCATCGATTGATGGGCAAACGGCACCACGTCCTTCATTTCGTACCATCGCCAGTACGCTTTTCGTGGCCTTAAAAAACTCGCCATCCCTGTTATTGGTCGTCAGCGGTGCTGTCACCGCCAACTTTATCATGGGCGCCTCATCGTTCGACCAGCTCTGGTTGGTCGAGGAAAGAGGTTTTGACCGTCTGGAAATTGCAGAGGCAACCGGATGGTTAGGCATTCTTGGCGGTGTCTTAGGTAATCTGGTAGGTGGCTATGGCGGCGACGTTGTCAAGCGCAAAACGGGTCTTGGAAGACCCGTATTCTTAGCAATAATTCTTTTGTTAATCGCGCCGATTAATATCGCATTTCGCATCGTAGATGGTGACAGCATCTGGTTTTGGCTTGGTTTGACGGCCGTCTTCTTTCAGATCGGCTGTTTCTTCGGCCCTATTTTTGCCACCGTTCAAGACCTCGTACCAGACAATATACGGGCCACCATCGTCGGCTTTCAGGTCCTCATGATTCAACTGATTGGGATCGGTTTGGGCGTGACGGCTGGAGGCATAACCGTTGACTGGCTCATCGCGGCAGGCGTCAACGAACCTTACTCGTTGACCCTGCTCATATTTACGCTGATATCACTCGTATCTATACCCATGTTTTTTGTTGCTGGGCTGCGTTTCGAACGTGATCGCTCGGCCTTATTAGAAAAAATGGGCTAACCGTTCCAGAACTCTAAGACCTTTTTGCCGAAGTACCGCAACGATTTAATCGAATCACAGCTCCATCGGCAGTTTAAAAAAGTCTTTCATGATCCGATCTCGATGCGCCATGACAATTGGCTCCACGGCAGCGGAAACGGTAGGGTCGACTTGCTCAAATATAGGCCTAATGGATGGGTCCAGTGGGCAATCTTCGGGAGACTGAATCACCACTAGGTTACTGAAAGCAGCCCAATAAAAATCAGCCGCCGTCACCGAACTGCCGACCAAGTAATGACTACCTTGCTCGGCCTGAGACTGAAGACGCTTAGCGAGGTATTGTAAGAAGGCGATCGAACGCTGCGCCGCTCGCTCTCCATCTGCTTGGTTATAGCCATACTTGTCGCCAATAAGCCCCGCCTCACCACCAGCTTGAACACGCCGGTGAACACCATCCAAACGTCTATTCCAACCAAAACCGAGTTCCCCACATAGGGCGTAGGAAAGACCAAGACATTCTGTCCGCAACAACAAATCCTCAGGGAGTAATGGTCTATCGGGAGCCAACCGCTCCAGCAATAACAAGATGTCATCCCATCGGTTTAGTGGTGTTTCGTCGTTCCACGCCACAACGGGTGCACTATTGATGCCCGACCAGCCTTTCACCGCCACATTTTCTCCGCCCGCCTGCAGAGCACCCACCTTAAAATCAAGCGACTTAAACTCAATCATCGCCTTCGCTGCCTGCCCCCAGGGACTTGGAAAGCCACGCAATAAAATGATGCGTAGCCCTTCTGCAGGGATAACATCACCTACCTCCATATATTTCATAGCAGCCCTTTTTTGGCTCATTAGGGGGATCATTATCTCTCTAATGAGCTGTTCAAGCACCTTGTCTGTAAGCTTTCAAGAAGAGGGTCAATGCAAAAAGCGCTGTCTACCATGGCTAACCAGGCGTTGCGGCGACCTGCTGCCATACGCGCCCGGCCGCCTTCGTGTTGTTCGCTCTGCTTGCCGCAATTGTTATATTTTCTGCTTATCTTGCTGACGATTGCAGCCGTTTATGGTGAGCACCGTTAACACGTCACAAAACGATCGTCTTTTCACCAACCAGACGTTTAGTATTATGTCTGTTTTCATTACCAAAGACGCACCATGCCGAACCAATTACTTGTCGCCAATCGGGGCGAAATCGCGATTCGCATACTGAGAACCGCTGCTGATCTCGATATCGCAACAATCTCCATCTATGCGAGTGACGATCAGGCATCCCTTCACACTCGACATGCTGACACCAACATAGATCTAGAGGAAGAAGGCGTTTCTGCCTATCTGAATCAAGCTAACTTGATTGCGATTGCGAAAGCGTCCAGTTGCGACGCTATTCATCCTGGCTATGGCTTTCTCAGTGAGTCAGCAGAATTCGCTTCTGCATGCGCCGAGGCAAATATTGTCTTCGTTGGTCCTTCGGCCGAAACCTTACAGCGGTTCGGCGACAAAGCGGCGGCGCGGTCGCTGGCTGAGAACTGTGGCGTGCCCGTCTTGCCTGGGTTAAGTCACAAGGTCTCATTCGAGGAAGCAAAAGCGTTCTTCCTGAACCTTAAGTCAGATGGCGGGGTCATGCTAAAAGCCATCGGTGGTGGTGGTGGTCGTGGCATGCGACCGGTCGTCGCCATTGATCAACTCGAAGAGGCCTTCAACCGCGCCACGTCTGAGGCACAACTCGCCTTTGGCTCCGGCGACTTATACATCGAGGAGCTATTGCCAAGAGCGAGGCACATAGAGGTACAAATTGTTGGTGATGGCACAGGTGCTGTTTCTCACCTTTGGGATCGGGAATGCAGCCTGCAACGGCAGCGACAGAAACTGATCGAAATCGCTCCAAGTTTCAATCTATCGGAGGCAATGCGTAACGATATTCTCGCCGCGGCAGTGCGCTTAGGTTCGGCTGCCAACTACCGCGGGGTCGGCACCGTTGAATTTCTTGTCACTGATGATCGATATGTGTTTATGGAGGCGAACGCCAGACTCCAGGTGGAACACACAGTTACTGAGGAGGTAACCGGCTATGACCTGGTCGAATTGCAGCTACGCATCGCAGATGGTGCCCATCTTTCCGATCTCGGGATTAAACAAGATCAGATTTCAGCACCACGGGGCGTTGCTCTGCAGGCTCGCGTGAATTTGGAGAGCATGAATCCAGATGGCACCTCCAGGCCGGGGGGTGGTTTGATTTCAGCCTACGAACCACCGGCTGGGCCCGGAATTCGCGTTGACGGGTACGGTTACCCTGGCTACATCACGAGCCCGCACTACGATTCTCTCCTGGCCAAATTAATTGTCCATGGCAAGGACCTGGACAGCGTCATTCGCAAGACCAACCGCGCTTTGTCAGAATTTCGCATTGAGGGCGTCCGTAGCAATATCGAATTCTTAACCAGCCTTCTCACGCATACCACATTCAGCAGGGACGAGATTCACACTCGCTACGTCGAAGAGAATATCGCTAAATTCTTGGTGCCGGCCGAAGACCGTATACGCTACTTTTCCCCGGAACGAGCGATTCAAAAAGCGGGTGTTGATGTTGATCCGGACGACCCTCTCGCAGTTCTTAACGTCGCACGGGCGAAACCCGTTGTCACGCAACCACAAACCAGCGCATTAACAGGTGGGCCACCGGGAACAGCGCCAGTACTAGCTCCGATGCAAGGGATGATGATCGAAATCACCGTCAGCGTTGGCGACGCGGTCCAGCTTGGCCAACCGGTCGCCATCTTGGAAGCGTTGAAGATGGAGCACATCATATCCGCGCCTGAGTCAGGCATCGTACGAGAGATTGCTCTCAGTGCCGGTGACACCATTTTCGAAGACACGCCGATCGTATATATCGAACCTCAATCCATCGATGGCATCTTTGACACTGGCGAATCTATCGACTATGACGAAATTCGTCCCGATCTCGCCGAAATCAACCATTTTCATGAATTGACGACGGACGCCTCTCGCCCCACGGCCACCGCAAAGCGCCACGATGCGAACAAGCGAACTGCACGCGAGAACATCTACGATCTCTGCGACGACGGTTCTTTCACCGAATACGGGCCACTCGTCACCGCAACCCGTTTTCGTAAGGACTCATTCGAGGACATAGAGGAACGGGTTACACGCACTACTTCAGACGCTATGGTGATGGGAGTTGGCCGTGTAAATGGCGATCTTGTCGGACGAGAGAATGCTCGGTGCGTTGCCATGTCCTACGATTACATGGTGCTCGCCGGTACTCAGGGGCATAAGAATCACCAGAAACAAGACCGGATGTTTGGTGTCGCTGAGCGCTATCGCATCCCCATTGTGCTGTACACCGAAGGCGGCGGCGGACGCACGTACAACGGACCAAACGCGGGCTCGACACCAATAGCTACGTCGGTCGGCGGCTTAAACACACGCACCTGGCGCGAACTCGGCAAGTGTTCGGGCCTAGTGCCGATCGTTGGCGTCAATTCTGGCTTTTGTTTTGCTGGTAACGTTGTCTTGTTAGGTGCCTGCGATGTAATTATTGCGACCAAGGACTCAAGTATCGGAATCGGCGGTCCTGCCATGATAGAAGGAGGTGGTCTCGGTGCTTATGCACCTGGAGAGGTCGGACCCGTGAGCATTCAAGAACCAAACGGCGTCATCGACATCGTCGTGGAAGATGAAGTGGCAGCAACAGCCGCGGCAAAGCACTATCTCTCATTCTTCCAAGGCACCGCGAACCAGTGGACCGCTAACGATCAGCGAAAACTTCGCCACATCATCCCCGAAAACCGACGCGCTGTGTACAGTATTAGAGAGGTTATCGAGACGCTAGCTGATGCAGATTCAATGCTTGAATTACGACCTAAGTTTGGGCTCGCCATGATAACCGCCTTCGTGCGCATCGAAGGCAAGCCAGTCGGAGTCATTGCCAATAATTCTAATTCTCCAACCGGCGGTGCAATCGATGCCCCCGCAGCGGACAAAGCATCCAGGTTCATGCAGCTCTGTGATGCATTCGACATACCGATACTGTCTCTGATCGACTGCCCTGGCAACATGGTTGGTCCGGAGGCGGAAAAAGAAGCTTTGGTCCGTCATTGCGGTCGAATGTATGTGGCTGGCGCGAATCTGACGGTACCTTTCTTCACCGTGGTATTGCGCAAGGCCTATGGCCTAGGCGCCCTGGCCATGGCAACAGGTAGCTTTGACGAAACGTTCTTCGCTATTTCATGGCCCACTGGGGAGTTCGCTGGCATGGGACTGGAAGGCCAGATTAAGCTTGGCAGAAGAAATGAACTCGCCGCGATTGAGGACATTCCGAAACGGAAAGCGCGTTACGAAGAACTGGTTGCCGATGCTTATGCGTGGTCTAGAGCGTTAAATGCTGGAACGGTTTTCGAAGTGGATGATGTCATTGATCCAGCAGACACCCGCAAATGGATTGTCATGGGACTCGAAGCGTCGCCAACACCCATACCACGTGCGGGCAAGAAACATAGTTGGATTGATACTTGGTAGTGCTGATCTCTCGAGCGAACTAATACCGTTGCGAGATCGTTACGCCAGAATCCGTCAGCTGAGCGCGCGGCAATAGCTGGCCTGGCATCAAGGACCGATTGAAAATAAGATTTGCTCCACCTTCAGACTAGGTTGCGGACACAGCTCAACACTTCTGCCTGGTAGCTCTTGCCGCGCTCATTGACAAAATCGATGGCGTTGAGCGACGTTGGCACGTAGCCGAAACCGATGTTCTGTTCAGGATGCCATTGGAATATCGAGCCGCCCAATCCCATCCAGCCGTAGAAGCCTTCACGACCTTCGTTAAGGCGACGATCTGTCGCTGTGCTTTGGTCTGAAAGATTTCCAAATTGGGCTAAGCCGCCTTGGCTAAAGTGGGCGGAAGTGAATCCCATATCCCCGCCAAGTACTTGACCGTGCAAAGCTTGCCAGGCTTCTTCATTTAAAAATTCTTCGTTACCCCATCTGCCCCCTAGAGACATCATGGCTGCCACCTTGGCGAGTCCCCGAGCTGTGCAGTTGGCGTTCGCGGAGGGTGTTTCACCCATCGCGATATCGGAGGAATTGAAGTCGGGGAGTCTTTTCGAGCCCGTAAATGCGGGTGGTGGGTTTTTGCGTGAGCCACCTTTAATCGTGGATCTCATCCCCCCGATTAAAGCCACTAACTGAAAAATATTGCGCTCCATTTTTCGGCCGAATGCTTTAGGCCTTAAACTCTCTCCCAGAATCCGTCCAGGGCTTGGAAAAACGACAGGACTACGACGACCGAGGTCGGACTCCTTAACGCCAATCACCACATCAGCGCCAAGCGGACCGGCGATGTCTTCTTGCAAATACTCGCCGATGGTGCGGCCCTTCGGGTCAATGCGACGAAAGACCTCGTTAACAATCCATCCACGCGTTAAACCGTGGTACTCGCGTGGGCTATCTGGGGCACGAAACTTTTGATCGTGCTGTTCAATCAAGGCGCCGATTTTGTTTTGCTTGATTTTTTCAGGCCGTAAGTCTTCAGGTCTGACGCTTGTATCAAAGGCGGCCATGCCGCCCTCGTGGCGCATGATGTCGGCAACCGTCGTTTCACTTTTACCGCCCCCGCCAAATTCTGGCCAGTAGTCTGTGACTTTCGCGTTATAGTCAAGTTTGCCTTCGTTGACCAGAGAAGCCATCGCGATCGACTCGAGGCTCTTGCCGCTGGAAAACACATTAACAAGGGTGTCCGGCGTAAAGCTTTTGTCACCGATGGCACTACCCCAGAGATCCACCACTTTTTCGCCACGGTGGTAAACACAAAGTTGGGTATTTCGCTCCAACAGGGTGTTCATATTATGGTCGTATAGCTTACGCACGCTCTCAAATCCCGGCGCGACCATCCCTTCAATCCATAGTTGCTCGTTCATGTGCCACCTGTTGTTAGTGCCTGCCTGAGTCTAAAGGATTTCAACGCTTAAGGTTGGGCGCGACGGTCGTTCAAACTTGCGATGAGGTGGGTATCGAACGTTGGCGCGTGATACTTTTGCGAGGAACGAGCGAATCTCAACCAAGAGGTGGTGAATGTCGGTATTTAGATTAGACGGTAAAACGGCAATTGTGACTGGCGGCGCCGGTGGTATTGGGACGCAAATCGCCAAGGAATATGCCAGAGCGGGCGCGCAAGTTGTGCTCGCGAGCCGCAATAGAACGAACCTAGAAGCGCTGCGAAAAGAGCTCGCAGGGATGGGCGCTAATGCGCTCGCTGTCGCGACTAATGTGTGCGATCAAACAGAAGTACAGCGCCTCGTCGAGACCACCGTTAACACATTTGGCGCCATAGATATCCTGGTCAATAACGCGGGCGGTGCCTTGTACTTCAAGCCGCCTGAGGAGTTGAGCTATGAAGAGTGGCAGGAGGTGATTGACCTGAACCTCTCTGCACCTTTCCTTTGCGCAAAATTGGTTGGAGCAGTCATGCGTGAACAGATGAACGGCAAGATCATCAATGTCTCTTCAGTCGCCGGCATTAAGGGGGCGGGTGGTATAACCCACTACGGTGCGGCTAAGGGTGGCCTGATTAGTCTGAGTAAGTCGCTCGCGTGAGCGTGGGCGAAAT
>JAQWQN010000223.1 GCA_029244465.1 Pseudomonadales bacterium | reverse complement strand
ACATCCAACGCGCAGAGTTGCACCGCGCACCCGGACGCCAGGCTTTTGACGATTTCATCGAACAAAAGATGGATGCCTTGGCTGGGCTGCGCGCAGGATTGGTGAATACCGCAGCAGAATTGCCTGGCTCACGTTTACTCGATGGTAAATTTACGGCAGTGCAACAGGCTATCGGCACACCGAAAGGTCGCCCGGCTGCCGCTCAATTCTTGCGCTCGTTTGTTGAAGAAGCTAAGTCTAGTGGGTTCGTTGCCGACCTCATTCACCAATTTAGTGTCGATGGTCGTTTGACCGTAGCACCGCTGGCATAGTTCGCGCCATGCAGTTGAAAAAGCAGCATATCAAGGGCGCCGCCCTTGCGTACTTTGAACAAGGTGAGGCGGCCCCCTCAAAACCGACCTTGTTGTTCGTGCACGCTACGGGTTTTCATGGCCGTATTTGGGACATGATCATTGCCTCGTTCCCTGACTTTCACGTTATTGCACTTGAACAGCGAGGCCATGGACGCAGCGACAAGCTAGCCGTGACGGACTGGAAGACCTTTGGCCGAGATCAGGCAGAGTTTGTCTCGGCACTTGACCTCAATCACATTATTGGCATCGGGCACTCGATGGGCGGTCACTCGATGATCGATGCGGCAGCAATCAGTCAACGCTTCGCTCGCTTGCTGCTGCTCGACCCAACGGTTGCATCACCTGACACTTATACTTCGCCGGAACCAATTGAGTGGGATCAACTGCATCCCGCTGCCAAACGTCGCAACCAGTTCGCCACCAGCGATGAAATGTTCGAACAGCTCAGGAATAAAAGCTCATTCCCACTGTTCGATCCTCAGATACTGCGTGACTATTGTGAGTTCGGTTTGGAAGAATCTGCTTCAGGCGGCCTTGAGCTTTGCTGTCAGCCGGAGATCGAAGCGCATGTCTACATGTCAGCCCGATCGAACGGGGGTGTTTACGACAGCGTTCACGCTCTCGAAATACCTGTCACTGTCGTTCGCGCTAAATTACCGATCAATCAGGCACACGATTTTTCTTCATCCCCTACTTGGCCGGGTTTGAGCGGCCAATTCAGTAACGCTCGTGACATTCACTTTGCAGACTGCTCGCACTTTATCCCTATGGAAAAACCAAATGCGGTCATCGACATCATCAAAGAAGAGATCTCCGCATGGCGTCGTAGGTGACCGCGCGCCGACGCCCGTCGACGTACATTTTCGGCCATGGGCTAATACCCAGTAGCCTCCGCTTCTGGGTTCAAGTAATCGGGCCCTATTGACACTGTTCCAGTTCGACCGGATGTCGTTAGCGAAGGAAAGCTAGCGTACGCACCACCTACACCAGTACCGTAGCCGTAGCCGTAGCCGACATACTCTTCGCTCCAATTCTCATCAAAGAAGTTGCCGCTCTCATCGCGAAAGGGATCCGATAACTGCAGCAAGCTATATCGTCTTGCCAGCACGACGAGGGGTTTTACAACACCTGTGACTTCATTAATGATGAGAAACGCCATATGAACGTCACTCCCAATAATGACTTTGAATCCAGAAAGTAGTGACATCTCCCATCGAACCAACACTCGCTGACCAACGCCGTTTTCAAGCCGAACTTGCGCGCCATTTGAGTTCATCCAGTGGAATGGCGTGTACTGAAACCGGGTTCCTGAAGGATCGTAGAACACGGGATAAGCGTTGTCAGCAAAGGCGGAATTGATCACGTATTTCGCGGCATCGACTACGCCATCACTTCGACTAAAGTCACCGCAAGCCGCGCAAAAATTGCGTGAATTTGCATGTTCGGGCCTTAGCCACGCTGTCGCAGACGACACATAGAGCACTGTACTTAGCAGCAGTACGCCCAAAATTTTGACAGAACTCACGCTGAATCCCCCAACCCAAGTTCACGTCGGATCTGCCGATATTCTTCTTTCAGGCTTTCTTTGTGGGCATCGACAGCCGCTTGAATATGCGCTGGGGCAGACTCTAAAAATCTAGGATCCAGGGGCGGCAGTGGGTTCCCTAGTTCTGTAACAACGGCATCCAATGCATACATCGCAATCGCGAAAGGGAGCCCTTTATTGATACCGGTCGATAATCGAATTGGCGCTGAATGCGCTGCCAGCGCAAACTCGCCATAGACCTGCTGATGAAGTAGCAACGGTCCGACTTTGCCCGTGATGATCGAGCTGCGCATTGCAAACGCCCGAGCCTTTCGAACATCTTCCACACCTATCCTTTTTGCAAGGACAGCCGCTGCCACCCCATCACCGTTCGCCATAGATTCCAAAGCTTCGAGCGGGTATTGATAGTAAGGGTGCACCAAGGTCGGACTTTGCTCGAAATACGTTGCACAGGTCAACATTGGCTCATCACTATATTTTTCACAATGCTGCGGTTCGACAAGTTCAAGAAGGACATGCACGTCGGACAAGCGTTTGACCTCTTGAACACTCATCCGGTATTCCGCCATCAGGTGCTCTGCCGCAAGTTGCATGTATTCATCGTCCGGATAAAACACTGGACCAGAGTTATCCGAACTGACTACTCTCGGTGCCGTCCCTTTTCTTATGAGCGGCCGCAAGGGTTGGGATCGCATGGGCACAGGCGCGAAGTCTGCCTCAGCACTTGGATCTCGGGCCTGGGGCGCGGAAGCGCCTTTTTGCGCAGGTTTATTGGCGGTATCTCTACCCAGATACGTGCCAACCAGGAGGAGCGTGGCCAAAACCACGACGCCAGCGAAGTACTTCAAGTAGTTATTCCCAGTTAGTGAATTCAGCGGAAACCTAGCAGAAAAACGAAGGCCGAGTGCGCGCAGACAGGTTTAATCCACTGCATTTCCATACTGCAATATCACCGTGAGATCACCACCATATCAAGCTTGCAGAGTTGACTCACACGCACTCTAAACAATCACTTCTCCGCGCAGTTTTCAGCGACTTACGGTATAACTACACTCAGGAGGAATAAACGATGCACATCTATCAAAAATCTAAGATTGGTTGCACGATCGTAACCATACTTTGTGCCTGCGTTAGTCACGCCGAATGGGAGCAACCACGCACATCCTGGGATGCTCCAGACCTACAAGGAGTTTGGTCAAACGAAACACTCACGCCTTTCGAACGACCCCTCGCACAAGCGGGCAAAGAGTTTTTTACCAAAGAAGAAGCAAACGCATTGGCCAGGCTAAAAGCGTCAGCACTCGCAAAAGACGCAGCCTCAGTAACGCCTGGCGGAGAACCCCCCCCCAAGGGCGGCAATGTCGGAGGGTATAACTTAGGTTGGTTAGACAACGGCTCAGCGGTTGCCAGCACAGGTCGGACTTCACAAGTTATCTCACCAAGAAATGGACGCGTACCGGTCAGATCGACCGCCGTATCGCGAAGAGATGACACCGCACAACGGTCCTTCGATGACCCAGAAAACATGAGTGTTTGGGACCGCTGTATCACTCGAGGAATCCCCGGAAGCATGTTGCCAGCCGGATACAACAACTACTACCGAATTATCCAGCAACCCGACTCGGTATTGATTTATTACGAGATGATTCACGAAGCTCGGTTCATACCCTTAAACGAACAACCACGGCTCGATATCGCCTCCTGGAACGGCCAACCGCGCGGTCGCTGGGAAGACGACACACTCGTCGTTGAGACGGTCGGCTTCAATGATCAGGGTTGGATCGCGAACAGTTTTTCACAAGGACGCATCAAAGGCATCCCTTCCACAAGGGCCCTAAAGGTCATAGAACGTTTTCAACGAGTCGACCAGGATACGATTCTCTGGCAGGCAACGATTTCGGATCCAAGCATCTACGAGTCGGAGTGGACAATTGAGATTCCGATGGAATCTCGTACCGGTGCCAAAATCTATGAGTACGCCTGCCACGAAGGCAACCAAGCTGTCGGAAACATCCTTCGAGGTGCACGAGTGCAGGCTAAGCTGGCCAGTAGCGGCTAGCTTGCTTACTGTCGCGCCACTGTGACCGTTCGCGGTCTCGATCCAGAGACCTTTCTTCGCAACAATTGGCAGCGCCTACCTTCGGTATTTCGCAACGCCATAACGGTCCAAGCGCCCGTTTCTCCGGAGGAACTCGCTGGTCTCGCCCTTGAAGAGCACATAGAATCACGCATCGTCGACAGCAGTGCAGATACCTGGGTTCGGCTCGACGGCCCTTTTTCTGAAGAGTTTTTCCTGAGTCGGCCGGATTCAGGTTGGACATTGCTTGTACAAGGTGTGGACCTTTGGTTGCCCCGCACGGAAGCGATTATCGAGGCTTTCAACTTTTTACCCCGCTGGCGTTTCGACGACGTCATGGTCAGCTATGCCACACCAGGCGGCAGCGTCGGACCCCACTTCGATCACTACGACGTCTTTCTCATCCAAGTCTCTGGGCAGAGATCATGGCGCTTGGGGCAAAGCTGTGAGCTAGATGCGGCAGTAGACAGTTCTAGTGGTTTGAAGATCCTGCAGGACTTCCAACAAACCAACGAACACATTTTAGCTCCCGGAGACATCCTTTACGTACCGCCGGGTATTGCACATTGGGGAGAATCAATTGACGACTCCATCACTTACTCCGTCGGATTTCGCGCGCCAACCGCAGCAGAAATGCTTTACGATTTAGCCATCGAACTGGAATCACGCAACGATGTCCGCCATCTTTCCGATCCACACCTCACCCCGAACATGGCAGGCACGGACATTCATCCGGCGTACATTAGCTCTGCCAGATCATTCTTAGAAACTATAATTGCTGACGATCAGTTCATTGCGGATTGGTTAGCCCGTTATATGACGCGACCCAAATACGAAGAGTTTGTAGACCTGTCGCAGGAACATAGAGAGGCGTCGATTGGCCAGCGTCGCTACGTAAACGGAGAGATCGACTGAACCGTCATGCGGTATTTTCTAAAGTTATTTGGCTGCCCGTGACCGACTAAATCTATGACACGCAAGGCGGCTATTTACCCGCCTTCAAACTTTTGTCCTACTCTTTACCTAGCGTCGCAGTAGTCGCTGCATGCTTGCAAAGCACGCGGCCAAGGCTCGCAAACCCAAAGCATCGACGACCCGCTACGATAAGAAAGCACCGTGATACACTCGTCGCTCACTGATCGGATAAAGATAGTTATGTACATTCGCCGCGCTATTTGCATGCTTGTTTTCACTCTCCCGTTAACCGCCCACAGCATGGTTCACGATCCCCGCGCCATCGAGGCCGACCCTGACACTGCACAAGCCGCAATCGCACCACAGCTTGCCGGTCTCGGTACCCACACCATGACCGTTACTACCGATCGTGCAGATTCTCAATACTTCTTTAATCAAGGACTACGGCTCACCTATGGATTTAACCATTCAGAGGCGCTACGTAGTTTCAAGGAATCTGCTCGACTCGACCCCACCAATGCCATGGCTTACTGGGGATGGGCGTTAGTTTTGGGACCGAATCTCAATTTGACAATGCAGGACGCCGTTGCGGATCAGGCGTTTACGGCCATCCAGCAAGCCGTGTCCCTGAAGGAAAATGCAAGTCCACGAGAACGCGCTTACATCGATGCTCTGGTCGTCCGTTATGCACCAGTAGCACCAATCAATCGCAGCACCTTAGACCAGGCCTATGCAGAGGCGATGGCCGAACTTGTCGCGACCTACCCAGATGATCTCGATGCAGCTACCCTCTACGCAGCGTCACTGATGATTCTTTCCCCTTGGAATTATTGGCACAAAGATGGCACCCCTCATACCAACACGAAAATCATCATCAATACCCTTGAATCCGTTGCCCAGCGAAATCCCAGTCATCCGGGCGCACTGCATTACCACATTCATGCCGTCGAGGCCGTTCATCCTAAGGATGGCGAAGCCAGCGCAGACGCTCTCTTACCATTGATGCCAGGGGCTGGTCATATGGTGCATATGCCATCTCACATCTACATGCGGGTTGGCCGCTACGCCGACGCCTACAATGCCAATCGACGCGCCAGTGATGCGGACTCCGCCTATATCGCACAATGCAACGCGCAAGGTATCTATCCGCTTGTCTACTACCCCCACAATCTGCATTTCTTGGTGTGGGCTGCGATGTTCCAAGGACGCAGCGAAGATGCGCTAGCTGGGGCACGTGAAGTGCAGAGTAAGATACCGGTAAAAAACGCTTTGGGGCCATATGAAACGTTTCTCTCACAACCACTCTACGTCATGGTGCGTTTCGGGCTTTGGGAACAAATCCTCGCCGAGCCTAAACCCATGGCTGGCAACTTATTCATGACTGGCGTCTGGCACTATGCCCGCGGCCTCGCCGAAAGCAATCTGGGCAATCGACGCGCCGCAAACAAAGAACACCGACTTCTGACCAAGCTGCGCAAGTCACTGCCTGCGGACTATCTGATCGGTTTCGGCACCGCACCGACTTTGTTGCAGATCGCGGACCTCGTGCTCAGCGGCGACATTCAAGGTAAGACTGGCGACATCGATTTAGCCATTGCAAGTCTTTCCCGGGCTGCGCGCATGGAAGATTCACTGCGCTACAATGAACCGCCAGATTGGTATTTCCCCACTCGCCACGTCCTAGGCGCACTGTTATTAGACGGCGGGTACGCGCGCGAAGCTGCCGTCGTATATTGGGATGATCTGAAAAAAAATCCTGGCAATGGATTTAGCTTATTGGGTCTCAGCAGGGCACAGGCCGCAGCCGGTGACACCGCTTCAGCAGACGCGACCATGGCTCAGTTCAAAGACGCGTGGTCAGCTGCTGACGTCACGCTCGATTCCTCTCGTTTCTAGTATGTGCAATCAAACTTAGGCTTAGCGTTGACCATCAGCGATTTACAGCGGACAAAATAGTCCGCTCGCTTTATAATTGCCACATTCCACGTAGGTTGAAGTAATTGTACCGCTCCCTGATCTGTGTCGCCCTTTTAGGCATAAGCCTATCTGTGCCACTAATTGCGTACCCGCAAACAGCGGCTAAACGCGAGGCACTCGTGCTTGGCTCTTTCTTAAACCGAGCCTACGCCGATGAACGCCGCCTTGAACTCGAATCCAGCCTCAACATCCAGGTCTTCATCGTTGAAACAGACGTTCGCGGTAACGCGATGTTTCGCGTCATCCTAATCCCAAACAGTGAGTACGATCTCAGCGCGCTTCGAGCGCAAGCCGCCGCCGTCGGCGTCCCAGATGCGTGGGCAACCACCCTATCTGGGACGGGGTTTTCAAGCCAAGTACTGCTGAGTGATCAACCGCAAACGCTACCGCAGCCGACTCAGATTAAGCGCAGCCTAGCGAGACCAGCAGTTGCAGCTCGACCAGAGGATGAAACACGCGAGCGTAAACGGCCAAGCAGCACTGCCTCAACCTCGACAAGCATCGCCAGCTCTTCCATTGGGCCGATCCAGCTGAGCACGGAAGGACCAGAAGTCGACATCACTTTGGCGAAATTCAACGAAGGCGAATTCGATTTCAAATTAGATGGCCGTCTCGAAGAGGAATTTTGGCAGCAGCTACCAAGCTACGACAATCTGCTGGTCACCGACCCAGACACAATGGGTCCGACCCGCCACGCCACAACCCAACGTTTTTTTTATACAGACAAAGGCTTGTACATTGGCGTACACATGGCGCAACCACCTGAAACCTTGTTGCCACGGCTATCCAGTCGGGATGAGTTTCTGAACCGGGATTCATGGCAGATCACCCTAGACACCTCTGGTGACGGTCTCTACGGCTACTGGTTCGCGGTCAACTTAGGCGGTTCGGTGCAAGACGGTAAAGTCGCCGCTGAACGACAATTCTCAAGCGAATGGGATGGCCCCTGGACTAGTGCTACCGCCGAACTTGCCGATGGCTGGTCGGCCGAACTCTTTCTACCCTGGTCCATGATGAGCATGCCCGCAGGTATCAACGGCGAGCGCAATTTGGGTTTCTACCTCAGCCGCAAAGTCGCCTACCTCGATGAGCGCTAGACGTGGCCAGCCCTATCGTTCCGCTCACCAGCTTTTATGTCTGTGCTGGGGCAAATGCAAACACCAGGCGTTGAACCACGTGGATTGCTCGAAGTTTATCCAAACGTCTCCTACACACTCGATGAAATCAATGGTGAGGATGAATATCGTGCGGGCGTAGACTTATCCTGGAAACCCAGCTCGAGTTTGCAAGTTACTGCCACCATTAACCCAGATTTCGGCGTTGTTGAATCGGATGATGTGGTCGTGAACCTATCTGCGTTTGAGACTTTCTTCCCCGAAAAACGCCTGTTTTTTTTAGAGGGTGGTGAGGTTTTTAATACAACGCCTCGAAGCCGAACGCGTTCACGCGGACCCTCTGGCAGCGGTTCTCGACAAACCACCTCGACCTTCAGTCCAGAGCCCACGACCTTACTGAACACTCGCCGCATCGGCGGTGCGCCTCGCGTTGACGTTCCTGACAATGTCAACGTCGAAGGATTCGAGCGTGGCAAGCCATCTGATCTCCTCGGTGCCGTGAAGGTAACTGGGCAATCTGGACAATTTCGCTATGGCATGCTATCCGCGTTCGAAGACGACGTACGCCTACCTGGCACCATAGAAACTGGACCAAATGCTGGCCAACCTGTGCGAGTTGAAGGCGATGGACGAGACTTCGGCGTTGCCCGGCTCCTCTGGGAAACGACTGGTCGCGGAAGGACATCTGTCGGCTACATGGGAACGATGGTCGGATACAGCGATTATGATGCCATCGTTCATGGCGTTGACGCGCATTGGCTGTCACCGAACGGTCAATGGGAAATCGACAGCCAATTCATGTCCAGCGACGTCAACGACATAACAGGTACCGGAGCCCTGGCCGATATCTCCTTTAAACCCAAACAGGGTGTACAGCATTACCTGTCCCTGGACTGGCTAGAAGACACACTCAACATCCGCGATCTTGGTTTTATCCGAAGAAACGACTCCAGGAACGTTATTTATCGCTATAGCCACACCACCGGACGTGGTTTGAAGCGCCTGCGCAGCAAGAGCACTTCGGCGGTCGTCAGTAATGAATGGAATCAAGAAGGACGCCTAGTTAGAAGTGGCTACTTCTTACGAAATTCTTGGACGCTGAAAAGTTTGAACGAGATTCGCACAGAACTCGACTTCTTCCCCAGCAAGTGGGATGACCGCAACAGTTTTGGCAACGGCGACTTCAAGACCAAAAATCGCTTTGTCGGTGAAGTCGCATTTGGCACGGACACTACCAAAATGTTGTCCTTCAGCGCCTTATTGGGCGGACGTCAAGAAGAGCTCGGAGGCTGGACAACTAGAAGCGCCCTTGGCATGACATTTCGTCCCAATGACCGATTTTCTCTCGACCTGGATCTAAACTATTTCGATCGAGACGGGTGGCTACTGCACCAATTTGTCTTTGGCCAAAGCGAGCCAGCATTCGATCGCAACATGTTTACCTTCCAAGCCCAGGAGTTTCAGCCCAAACTCGCCATGGACTTTTTTATTTCCGCCAAACAACAACTGCGGCTGACCATGCAGTGGGCTGGTATTCGAGCTGAAGAAGAGGATATCTATACAATTCCAGCTAATGACGGTGAACTCATTCGAACCATGCGCAGCCCGCTTGATAACGGCAAAAATTTCACCGTTTCAAGGTTGACCGCACAATTGAGATATCGTTGGGAAATCGGCCCACTATCAGATCTGTTCGTCGTCTACACGCGCGGCAGCAATCTCCCCGATCAAATTGATGAGACGTTTAGTGATTTGTTTTTCGACGCGCTCGATGAACCGATCGTGGACATCTTTGTGGTCAAGCTTCGCTACCGGTTCGGTATCTAGTCAAAAGAAGCAGTCAAGTCGGAACATTGGCATGCCCATTTCAAGACACTAGGCACTGTTATCAATGGCGCCTGGCGAAAAGCGCACCCAGCCACTTAATTGCTCTCCGGATTCAATGATGGAAACGCCATGATGCGCCTCTCCACGCGCCATTATGTTGAATGCGTCGGGAATGTTCGAAACGGGTTCCACGCAAAAATAGGTCTCCCCCGGGCTATAAGCGACTAGCCGAGCAAACACACTATCTGCAGCGATCGCTATGCAATGTCCATTTTCTGGCCAAGCGATACGGGCCACACCATCCCACCCGTCGTAGACATTGTCCATACGTACCAGCGCTGGTTTAACCCCATTGGCAAAGCGATCTGCACAACTGACGCGACGGTCAGACATCAACTCCTCGTCCAACAGCCATTCATGGGAAACCTGCAGATCGACTCGACATTCTTGCGTTAAGGGAAAGTACGGGTGAAGGCCAAAACCGACCGGCATCGGTTCCTGGCTACAGTTCGTAATCTGCAGAGATATTTCTAGGACCATTTCCTGTAACTGTATCGTCTGACGCGCCATATAGGACCAAGGCCAGTCTCCCCCTTCATAGACAAACTCAAGCACAACAGAGGTCTCTGTCTGTCGATGCACTGACCATATCCCCTGCCATCCGTGTCCGTGAATTGCATGTACCTCAGGAAGATTATTCGCTGCAAGCCGCACTGTTTTACCGAGGTATTGGAACGCACCGTTGCGGATTCGCGACGCAAATGGAAGTAACGGAAATGTACCAGGACAGCCAAAGCCACGCGGTTGAAACCACGGGATATGCTGTCCATCGTAGTTACTCTCGTAGCGAACGACTACGCCACCTAATGCCGGGTCTAGCAAAACTCTGGTGGACCCTGACGTGAGCTCCACCAAGTTGTAGCCCGTATGCCAACTAGATTTCATGCAGGTATAGTAAAGGATTGGCAGCGAGGAACGCAGATGGAATTCGGAGTTCAAGTAAACGTCTATCGTACTGATTGGGCGACAATTCGACAGTACGTTAACGCCCTGGAGACCGGTGGTTGGGATTCACTTTGGTTTGCTGATCATTTCATACCGCCAGGCGCAGATCACGCCGCAGAAGCGCTCACCGCCTTCGAAGGTTTAACCGCAATCGCAACGGTAGCCGGGATGACAAAGAATCTTCGCTTAGGCAACCTCGTCCTGGGGAACACCTACCGTAATCCAGCGCACGTCGCTAAAATCGCAGCGACGATCGATACCATGAGCGAAGGCCGTTTCACCCTCGCCATCGGCGCCGGTTGGTACGAACGGGAACACGAGGCTTACGGCTGGTCGTTCCCATCTATGAAAGAGCGTCAAGATCGATTCGAAGAGGCGGTCCAGGTACTCCGCTTACTCATACACAGCAACGGACCTGTCGATTTTGATGGCCAGTACTATCGCCTTAACGCGGCGAGTCTTTCTCCAGGTAGCCACAACAAACCAATCCCGATCATGATCGGCGGTACTGGCGAAAAACGCACATTGCGCACCCTTGCTCGCTACGGGGATGTCATGAACCTAGATGGCTGGGCTGGTGGCGGCATGGCACTCGCGTACTACCAGCACAAGGCCGCCATCATTGAGCAACATTGTGAAGCTGTGGGTAGAGACCCAAACGAGATCCGTCGCACATTACTGATGCCCTGCTACGTGACGGACAATCAAAATCTCATCAATCGCGCTACCAAAAGCCTTGGACCCGGGACTGTTGCCGGGCCCAAGCAGTATGTAATCGACCGTATCGGTGAATTCCAGGAAGCAGGGATCGCAGAAATTATGTTTGGCGGTGTGACCGACAGCGGTATGGAACGCATACAGCTACTGCAGGAAGAGATCATCTCTCAATTTAAGTAAAACAACACCGCAACCAAAGATGAGGACAGACAAACCACAAAATGTCACATGAAATAGCTCATTTAGAAGATCGGGATTGGCAGATGCCAATTCGCTATCCCGACCCTGCCATCGAAGTGATCGATGCCAGGTTTCGGCCCTATGTTCTCGGCTCAGCCGCCCTCGAACGGCTTTGGACAGGCGCTCGATGGGCGGAAGGTCCGGTGTGGTTCGGAGACATGCGCTGCCTGATTTGGAGCGATATTCCAAACAACCGCATGCTCCGCTGGGACGAAGATTCGGGACAGGTTTCGATCTATAGGTCACCCGCAAACAACGCCAACGGCAATACACGAGACAAGCAAGGGCGATTGATTACTTGTGAGCATGATAGTCGTCAGGTAACACGAACAGAGCACGATGGGACAATTACTGTCCTCATCGATCGCTTTGACGATAAGCGACTAAATGCACCAAATGACGTCGTCGTCGCCGGAGACAGTAGCATCTGGTTCACAGACCCCGGCTACGGCATACATTGGAATTACGAGGGTCATCAAGCGCCCTTTGAACTGCCAACTCGAACCTATCGCATTGATGCGAATACAGGTATCGCCAGCGTCGTCGATGAATCCCTTGCGAAACCAAACGGCCTAGCATTCTCACCTGACGAACAGACGCTTTACCTCTCTGACACGGGAGCCTCACATACACCCGGGCATCCTCACGCTATCTACGCATTCGATGTCATCGACCACAAACTTGAAAACGGCCGCGTCTTTGTCGACCTAGGCAAGCCGATGCCGGATGGGTTTCGTGTCGATACAGCAGGCAATCTTTGGGCAGCCACCGGATGGGGCGGCCCTGGACACGACGGCGTGCAGGTCTTTGCACCCGATGGCACCAAAATAGGTGCGATTCATTTACCGGAAGGCGCGGCGAACCTTTGCTTCGGTGGCACAAAGCGCAACCGCTTGTTTATTACAGCTTCGCAATCAATCTATGCCCTGTATGTCGAAACGCAGGGCTTACCTTACTAAGACTCACTAAAGGAATATGTCAAATGACAACACGCAAAAAGGTCGGTATCCAGCTTCCAAAACAAGCCCAGAATCAAACCCTCGAGGAACGATGGTCTCTGGAATTGGAAGCATTGGCGCCAATCGCGGATATCGTTGAGATCAGAGCCGACACGCCCGCAGAGTTTGCCGAAGGTGTGAAAGACATGGACGCCATCATCACCTCCTGGGGTCTTCGCATCGATCAACAAGTGATCGAATCACTCGGCAAAGCTGTTTGTATTGGCGTTGGCAGCGTTGGCGTCGATATGGTCGATATCAACGCCGCGACAGAAGCAGGCTTGGTTGTCACTAATGTGCCGGATGTGTTTATTGAAGAAGTTGCAGACCACGCTATGGGGCTGCTGCTTGATCTTGCGCGGCGCACCCCAACGATGGTGCGCATGGCCAAGGATGGTGACTGGTATCAAGCACGACCTTTGCTGAGCAAAATCCCGCGCTTGTTCGGCCAAACGCTCGGTTTGTACGGGTTTGGCAACGTCTCACATTGTACTACCCGTCGCGCCAAAGCCTTTGGCATGCATATTATCGCTTACGACCCCTATGTCAGTGAGCTTGAGATCACCAAGGAAGGCGTGGAACCTGTCGGATTCCAAGAAATGTTAGAACGGAGCGACTATGTCTCTGTTCACGCACCTCATAATGAAGAAACGCATCACGCCTTTAGTTCAGAGGCATTTCGGCATATGAAAGAAACCGGTGTGATCGTTAACACCGCTCGTGGTCCGATTATTGACGAAGTTGCGCTCATTGAAGCCCTGCAATCGGGACAGATCGCAGGCGCAGGTTTAGACGTTCTGGAACAAGAACCACCTGAAGCAGATAATCCTTTACTCACTATGGAGAACGTTGTTGTCACACCACACGTGGCGTCTGCAACAACGCGCATGCGGCCAGAAACGCGACGCCGTGTCGGTCGAGAGGTTTCGCTCGTGTTACGCGGAAAATGGCCAATGAGTTGCGTCAATCCAACCGTTCTACCTAAGGTGACACTCGAACGTTGGCAGCCCTACCCGATGAATCGTGGACCGAACAGATAGACTCGCAGCACAGATTGCGAGCCGACTAGTCGGCGGTTCGCAGCTCTTTAGGTAGCTTAAGGTCAGTGGCAAGACCAACCAAACTCATCGCTTTGATGAAATAGTAGGTGACATCAAGCTGCCACCAACGCAGCCCATGGCGTGATGAATTTGGATAAAAATGATGGTTATTATGCCAACCTTCGCCAAAGGCGAGAATGCCAATCAAGACATTGTTGGTTGAGGCATCGCCAGTGTCATAGGGTTGTGCGCCCCAGCGGTGACAAACGGAATTAACCATAAACGTCACATGCCAAGTAAACACTATACTGATGAAAAACCCCCAAACCAGCATCTGCACGCCATTAGTTCCGAGATCGGGGTAAGCCGCACCGAGCCATGCACCTAACCCATAAAGCGCTGCGATTTGACCGACCAATACCCAAACATAGCAGCGCTGCAAGAATTTAATCTCTGGGAATTTGTGCAGATCGCGAGAATTGTTGCCTTTTTCGTTGAAGGCATCATCGGACATCATCCACCCCATATGCGCCGCCCACAGACCATGCGTCACCGGACTATGAATATCCTCAACGGTGTCGGTTTCTGCGTGGTGCGCACGATGATGCGCAACCCACCAAAGCGGCCCACCTTGTACAGACAAGCTGCCGGCCAAGGCGAGTAGAAATTGCACCACCCGGTTCGTTTTGAAAGATCGATGTGCGAGCAACCGGTGAAATCCGGTTGTTACGCCCATGCCGCGAATCACGTACATCACAAACGCAACAGCGACCGCAACGGTACTTGCTCCGGTATAAATTACGGCTAAACAAGCCAAGTGAAAGAGGCCCATCCCTATGATGACGCTCATCACCTGAGGTCGAGCGCTACGTGTCGCTTCCGCCATGCTGAGGAAAGATCCCCTGTGGTGTTACTGCGGAGCGGATAGTAAATCGATTGGCACGACATTAAAACCGTGAATAATTCATAGCTCCTGCTAAAAGCGCGTTAATTTTATGACAAACATAGAAAAATAAGGACCTACCGATACTTTTTTGCTACCAAAGCGGCTTGAACAGGTGAGCGATTAATACATGGACTACACAAACCAGCAATTATCGGACCTACGCTCGATAGAAGATTGCGCAAAACGCTACTGTCGCGGCGTCGATCGACTGGACAGCGAATTGATGAAGTCAGCGTATTGGGCCGAGGCAAGCGACGATCACGGAACCTACGTAGGTCCCGCGTGGCCATTTGTCGATCACTGCATGGCATCACACCGTCGTTGGCGCTCAACCAGTCACTGTATCTATAATCATTCTGTCGACCTCGACGAAGATGGGCTCCACGCACGAGGCGAAATCTACAATATCACCTATCTTTTTCATAAAGAGGACGACGGGTTGGATACGTGGCATGGGCGGTACCTAGATCGCTACGAGAAGCGAGGGCTTGAGTGGCGGATTATCGACCGCGTCTGCATTCATGAAGGCACACACACACAAAAGACGACACCCATGCTGATCGCGGCGGAAAAATTTCGCCAAGGCGACTTTGACCGGAACGCCCCCTTAGCGCTTAGTTAGCCACACTAATGTCGGTAACAACCGCTTTCGTGAGCCAATCCAAGCCGCATGACGGCACCGTCACGGCCGCCGCTCAATCGAGCGCTGACGCCGTTGTTGTTGCTGACGTTGGATTTGTCGCGCTTGTTGTTCCATTCTTTGCAAAGCGCGTGCGCGATCTTGCACACCGAGGGACCGAAACTCTTTTCTTATTGCTTGCCTACGCGTCTCGGGCAGCGACTTGAATCGCCGTTGGGTCTCTCGCATACGGAATTGCTGTCGTGGTGTTAAATCTTTGAATTTACGCCATTGCCCCATGAGCTGTTGTCGTTTCGTCGCATCCAACCCTTGCCACTTCTGGTAGCGTTGAGTCATTTGTTTGCGCTGCTTGGCATCCATTTTTAACCAACGCGCAGAGCCAAGCGAAAGGCGCTCACGTTTATCCTGTGGTAGCGCGTCCCAATTCTGCTCGAATCGCTCTAAAGTACGCTGCTGATCAGAGGTCAATTCCTGCCATTCGAGTGCCAGTAGGGGCACTGCTGCAAACAGCCACAAAAGTGTTATGAGGTACTTCATTCTTTCACCTCGGTCTTTATGGCTTCAAATTCTGTCGAAAGTGGTAATTCCTCGCTCATCTCGCCAGTGATTTCACCGAATTCATATAGGTCCAACGGACTGATGTAGCCATCATCTAATTCAACCATCGAACCCAGAAACTCCAGGAAGTCCTCGCTGGCCGGAGCCTCTTCCGCGAGCACTTGCGTGCTGATTAGAAAACTCACAAGCAACCACCTCGTCCGATTAGCTCGAGAGGAGTGAATCACCCGCCACTCCCATATCACCTGATGAATCGTCCACTTCCACGGCAAGCATCCAAGCCACAAACTCAAGATCCTCCAAAAGTTCCGCTTCTTGCGCCACAGTGAAGTCAACATCGTCCAGCGGTGGATATTTTTGTTCTCCCGAACCTAAAAACACCGCAAGCAACAGAGCCACTGTCGCAGCACTGCCGCCTATACCTAAACCCCATGGCGGCGACAAACCGGATCGTCCTTTGCGCACGTCTGCAACCGCTACAGCTTCTCTGCGTGCGGCCGAAAGTCGTTCGAGCACATCAGTATCGGTGCCGAGTTCGCGATCTCTAAGCACGTTCCCAACACGCTCCGCAAACTCTGCCTCCCCTCTATCCGTCTCCTCTCTATCCGGGCCCGTTAAATCACTCACGTTCATACTCCGGTAGCGTGGCTCTTAAGGTCGCAGTCGCACGCGATAAATGCGTTTTAACACTGCCTTCACTGCATCCCATTACAGCCGCTGATTCTCTAACGCTCATCCCTTCCCAGACACGCAACAGAAATGCTTGCTGCTGTCGCTCAGGGAGCCCACCAATCGCCTCGCTCAACCGATCTCTCAAACCTGATTGTTCTTGCTGGAACTCAGGGGTATCGATCCTAGATCCGGCAACCTGTTCAATTTCATCTTCAGCATCGTCTGAAAACCATCCAAAGATCCGCCGCTTGATTGATCCAGACCGATGATGATCGGTAATTCGGTTGCGCAGAATTCGAAAAAACAATCGTGTCCATTCACTGGGCGCCTTAGCTACGTACTTATGAGCTAACGTCATCATGACATCTTGCACAATATCCAACGCATCCTCTTTGTTCTTTACACTGACCATAGCCATCGCAAACGCTCGCTTTTCAATATCAGCCAGAAACTGATTTAGTTCTGCCGCTGTACCCATCGGTTAGCTATCACTACCGCAAAAAAGTTTGCCAGGAAGGGCAATCTTTTTTGCATGCAGAGTTTGATCATTCCTCAGTAGCAGATTCGCTGAAGACAAATCCGGCACGCTTAGTGACTAATGTTCGTTCACCAACATTGTAACCACCTTTGGCACTGATGCGGTGCAACAAACGACCCGCGTCTAGTTGTTCCACGAGTTCATCAACCAAATCCGAAAAAGCCCGATAAACGCGCATCTCGCCCGCTCCGCGCACAGCGACAGCAAACACACCTCGACCGTTGTCGGAGGCTGCGAGGACAACCGTGTCAAGGTCATCGATCACCGCGGATGGTACACCCCGGACAGACAGTGCTCTGCGCGCCTCAGAGAGCTCAATTTCCACGGCCGTAGAATCTATTCTAGAGAATGGTCGCGCGACCTCTTCAGTCCAACGAACTTGCAACAGAGCTGCTTGCAGTTCAGTCGTAACATCTGTAACCGAGCGTGCGAGGTAGTCGGCGGGTGCCAAACCAAATTCGTTGACCAAGCCGCGAACGCGAACCAAATCGCCCGTTTCTATCCAGCTCAGACTAAGCCCACCGGTAGCTACCTCGTAGTTATCTGGGTCCGCGTCTTCAGACGACGATAGCCCCGTTCCAGAGAAGTCAAAAACGCGCGGTAGGCGGCCGTTGAAGTGAATCAAGTCGAGGATCATCGGTTGAGGCGTTAGTACTTCAGCGGTTACTTGATTCATGCGCATCCGCACTCTCTGTGCGCTCAGGCTGACATCATCACTAAACTCCCCCCAAGCAACGACGCGTTGGCCAACCGATACACTCATCTCCGACAGTGCCGCGTTGTCCACACCAGGAGCAGAAATCACGGTGTCTTCGGTTAATGTCACGGCAAACTCACCTCTAAACGCACGACGTCCATCTGCAAACAGCACATGACCGCCACGAATGGTCAGGACAGCGCCATCGCGCGCGGAGACCACGCCGATGACAACGTCCGCATTACTCCAGGGCACCGAACTACCCCCAAGCACGATATCTGCGGACATGCCCGTCATCGAAATTACACCCGAGCTTACGACGGGGGCCGCTTCATCGAGAGCCGCTATCGCTTCAAGACCCGCCTGTCCGGTCAAGCCTTCGCCATCAACCTCAAACTGCGTTTCCTCATCAATCGTCACAGTAAACTCACCAAACTGGCCCGTTCGATGTCGAAAAGGTCGGACTCGCAATGCGAACTCACTGGCCGCTAGATCTACGGTTTTCAATACGCCTCGAACACGATGTTCACGATCTGTTTCCAATTCGGGCGTTGCTAAGAAAAAGGGTTCGACGACAACTTGCGCCGCGTTAAGATCGATCGTGTTAGAAGCATCCAGGTCAAAATCAAGACTAAACGCTGCGGGACGACCCGCTGCTATATGGATTGTATCCGCGGTTGTGAGGCGAAGGCGTACATCCACTTCCGCGAGTGGCGCACCACCCTTGTCAACAGCCGTCACTGCCACTGGTTCGCCCTCTTCGTCTTGAACGATTATTTCTGCGCCGGAAAAATCTAGCCGGATAACCACCTCGTCATAAACGCCTTCCGGGACGCTAGCAATCGTAAGGAGTTCAGTGACCTCGGTGAGCTCGGCAAAATCAATTGCGGTGACAAACGGGAGCGTTTCCACTGCATCACCGTTGGCTCGATGCAATGTGAGGCCCGCGACTTCAACCAGATAGCTAACGAAATCGCCTTCTGCGTCCGTGATGCTAAGCAACAGTTCACCGCTCGCGGCAATCGGTGTATTACTCACCGATCGCGCGACAATTTCGGAATTGCCTCCGCCCCCACCACCGCAACCCACTGTTACGAGTAGCATAGCTAATAGACAAATCCCCGCCAATGCGTGCCAGACGTTCGTGAGGGAATTAACCCCAGATGAGCCATCCGTAACGCTGCGTTGCAGCCAGATGCGACTGAGTGGCTGAGCCATTACGATCTCCTACTTCTTTGTGCAGG
>JAQWQN010000037.1 GCA_029244465.1 Pseudomonadales bacterium | reverse complement strand
CAAATCATCTGCGACCACGCGCGCTTCGCCGTTAGGGTCGACACAGATAAGTTCTGCTGGTGCGTGAGGTGCACGGTTATGGAGGTCGAAGCCGAAGTTGCCAACGTAAGCGCGGCCAAATTGATCGACGACCATATCGTTACAGTACCCGCTCGCAAGCTGGCTCATGTCTGCATGAATAGCTAGCTCTATTCCGTCGTAGCGAAGCAATGTGCGCTCGGTCATGGAAACAAGCAAGAGGTCTCCATTTGGTAGCCAACCGAGACCTGAAGGTTGATCGTTGGCTAATTCGACGATGACATCGACCTCGCCAGCCTGATTCACTTTAAGTACTTGTTGGGCATGCATATCAGAAAGCCATAGGCAATCGTCCCGCCAACGAGGTCCTTCACCAAACATAAGCCCATCTACTAAGAGTCTTGGCATGTCCCTGAATCCATTAAGTTAGATTGAAGTTGCTGCTTTTTCGGCAGTTTATGGTGTTACAGCGATTTTACCAGCGTTCCTGGCGGTTGAGAGGGTTTGTCGTCAATGTGTGGGCGCCCATAATGAGGCACGGTGTACCACTAGGTGTCCGACTGTTTAGTGGGGTGTTGCGTTGTGCTGAGCCAGCTGGCGCCGGAGGCGAGACTGAAGGTGAGATAGAAAAACGATCAATTGGCCAAGAAATCGGGTTGATGACGTTAGCGACGGGCCGAATGCACTGGTTGAGCCTGTGCACAGCGAGCCGGTGAGATATTTCTGTTTTTTCGAGGCCCAGCTCTGTTTTTTCGAGGCGCAGTGATCAGAGCGATTGGCCGGGATCTTCCGAGCCCCGGCCGCCTATCATCCCCTTACGGTAGATGCTGACCCAGTTCTGCAGCAATCTCTTCAGGTGTGGTTTGAGGGCTGTAGCGAGCAACTACCTCGCCGCTGCCATTTATTAAGAATTTCGTAAAATTCCACGGAATATCTGCCTTGCCGTCTTCGCCCGGCTGAGCAATTTTGAGCATTTGATAGAGTGCGCAGGCGCCATCGCCATTCACTTCGACTTTTGAAAACATCGGGAAGTTGACGTCGAATTTTGATGTTGCGAATTCGCTGACTTCGTCGTCTGTACCCGGTTCTTGTGCGCCAAACTGATTGCATGGGAAGGCGAGCACAGTAAATCCTTTATCTTGATGTTCTGCTTGTAGAGTACGCAACCCGGCGTACTGTGGTGTAAGTCCTCAGCGACTAGCGACGTTGACGACTAGGCAAAGCGTATCTTTGTAACCGGCGAAATCGACAGCGTCACCGCTAATCGACGACATGGTTAGGTTATGGAATCCAGACATGGTATCTCCTTACTGAGCGAATACTTGAGAAATCGGGCCTCGTCAATATCACTTATTGGTTAAAACAGTGGCCCCGGAACATAGTAGCGCGATGTATGGGTTCTGGGTACTATGATCGGTCCGGGAGAACACTTACTTTTAAATAACTTCCAATTGAGGAGTGCATAATGCGCGATGTAGTCATCGTAGATAGCGTGCGGACTGGTTTGGCAAAAGCCTTCCGCGGTAGTTTTAACCAGACCCGTTCCGACGACATGTTGGCACACTGTATCGATTCGCTGCTTGAGCGAAACGGTAATGTTGGTGCCGACGAAGTAGAAGATGTTGTCGTTGGTGCAGCGAGCCATGGCGGCGAGCAAGACGGCAACCTTGCACGGCTTGCGGTTATACTTTCTAAGCTGCCTGTATCCACTGCGGGTGTCAGCATAAACCGATTTTGTTCGTCAGGTTTGCAATCAATTGCTATTGCAGCGAACCAAATTGCGTCAGGTCAAACTGAAGTTGCTATCGCAGGTGGTGTTGATTCGATTTCAATGCGTAATCGGCAGGAGCCTGGTAAATCAAAGCAAAACCAGCGTCTGCTTGACGAAAAGCCAGATATTTTTATGGCTATGGGCAACACAGCTGAAGTTGTCGCTCGTCGCTATCAGGTGACTCGAGAAATGCAGGATGAGTATGCGTTGCAAAGTCAGCAGCGTTACGCGGCGGCGGTTGAGTCTGGCAAGATCAGTGAAGAAATCGTGCCGATGCAGGCAACCATGCTGCAGGTGGACAAAGAGACTGGTGAAGAAAGCCAAGTCGAAGTGACTGTTGATCGCGATGAGTGCAACAGGCCACAAACGACATTGGAAGGGCTTGCCTCGTTGGCGCCAGCTTTTGAAGAAGATGGCAGCGTAACTGCCGGTAACGCTTCGCAGTTGTCTGATGGTGCATCCATGACAATGATGATGAGCGCAGAGCGTGCAGCTCAGCTTGGTCTCGAGCCTCTTGGGATTTTCCGTGGCTTTACCATTGCCGGGTGTGAGCCTGATGAAATGGGTATTGGTCCAGTTTTTGCTATTCCTCGTCTTTTGAAGAATGCAGGCTTGAGTCAAGATGACATTGATTTGTGGGAATTGAATGAAGCATTCGCATCACAGTGCTTGTACTGTCGTGATGCGCTCGACATCGACAACGAGAAATATAACGTGCTCGGTGGTTCGATTTCTATTGGGCATCCATTTGGTATGACCGGCTCTCGTCAGACTGGCTTAGTGCTTCGCGAGCTGAAGCGTCGGAACCAAAAGTATGGCGTCGTGACAATGTGCATCGGTGGTGGCCAGGGCGCTGCTGGGCTTTTTGAAGCTGCGTAGTATGTGCATTAAATCTCTGTAAGGAGATTGTGCAAAAATCGGGGTTGCTAAAGCGGCCCCGGTATGAAAAATAGGGCGAGATCCGCTTTGCCGGCCTGGCCCTTTTTTTTGTCTATCTTTTTGTCTGTCAAAAATGGGGGCGATTGATATTTGTCAATAAATATGACGGGTTATCTGTATTGTGGAAACAAATTGATACGACCTTGAAATTGATTGGCAACAGCAAAGTAGGACAATAATCGCGCATACAGCGGCGATTGTAGATCGAAGATGTATACAGACTCCGTTATTACGCGGTTAGAAACAGAAGCCACTTGAGTAAAGGACAAGACAAGTAGCTAGGTTGGCTAATTAGGTTTATGCACGATTCTAGATTTAGAAATAGCTTTATTCGAGACGCTTTTGCGTCGCTGGTGGCGATGGTGTTTTGCATGGGCGCAACGTTTGCGCATGGTGGCCTGTAGCCTGACGATATAACGATTAAGACGGATGAGGAACTCACTGCGCTAACTGCGCGTTGGAATGAATTGTCATCGAGCGAGCGTCGCTTGGTACTGCATGAAGTGCGGGCACGGATGCAAGCCTCCAAAATTTCGGCACAACGACAATTGAAGCGACAGATTCGTAGAATGCCGGTGCAGGGTACTGGTACAGTCGTGCAACGACGCTATGGTAGAAAGCCGGATGGTTCGGTTGTCGTTCAAACCAGAGTTATTCAGAAGCGCACACCGACACGGGGGGCTCCGGCCAGTGGACGAATCACCTTTGGTTTTGGTTTTGAACGCCGCGCTCAAGGGCAGGGTCATCAAACAAGTCCGGATGAATCGGCTGCTAATCAGGCTGGCACCGTTGTCAATCAGGCGCAAAATGTTGGTGCTAAGCGACAATCACCGGCGCTCGAGCCGTAGCTTTCGCGCAAAAACTGTACCCTGGTAATGGAAGCTGAAACAGCGAATCTATTGGTCGTTGACGACGATGCTGAACTGCGCGAACTGACTCAAGCCTATCTTGAACAGCAGGGATTTAACGTGCACTGTGTTGAATCCGGTGAAGCCATGGACGCTTACCTAACGGAAAAGCTTCCTGATCTGATTATTCTTGATCTCATGTTGCCGGGTGAGCACGGTTTAAGTATCGCTCAGCGCCTTAAGCAACACGCCGAATTACCGATCATCATCGTGTCGGCGCAAGGGGAAGATGTCGATCGTATTGTCGGATTGGAAGTGGGTGCTGATGACTATCTATCAAAACCATTTAACCCAAGGGAGTTGTTGGCGCGCGTACGTGCGGTTCTCCGTCGGACTCAAAAACTCAGCGAGGAACAAACACCGAGAGAAAAGGTCAAGTTCGGGCCTTTTGCGCTGGATATGAATGCGCATCGGTTGACCGAGGATGGCGATCAAGTCCCGTTGACATCAGGCGAATTTGATTTGTTAGAAATTCTCGTTTCTCATCCTAATGCCGTGCTGCATCGAGATCGGATTTTGGATCTGTTGACAGGTGCTGAACGTTCGCCGTTCGATCGCTCCATTGATGTGCGGGTTACGCGTCTGCGGGCAAAGCTTGAGGTGGATCCGGCAAACCCCGCTTACATCCGCACCATCTGGGGCAAAGGGTATATGTTCTGCCCTAATGGCGATGGTTGAAGTCAGCCCTGGACTGTCTGCGACACCAGGTTCGCGCCGACCGCTAACATTACTTGTCCGTACAAACTTGATTCTTGCGATCAGTGCGCTGTTAATCGCGGCGATTGCGACGGTGGCGCTTTATGCCTTTGTGATTGATCCTATCTCAGAACGATCTGCCGATGATGAGGCCGCACTATTAGTTCTGACTGCGCAAACATGGGCCGAGCTACCTCCTGGTGCGCGTCCCTATTTCGAGTTAGAAATGGCAGAAAGTCATGACCTGATCATCAGTGATGCAAAGCAACCGCTACCAAGCGCTGTAACGGAAGATGCGCGGTACTTTGATCTGCTGCAGCAGAAACTGTCTGAGCGCCTTACTGATTCTGTCACGCTATTGCAGGGTGATGAGCTTCTGTGGGTCGATGTCGCCATGGGCGGGCATGAGCTGCAGGTTGGTTTCTCCGCTGAACGCGAGGACATACAGCCGTTATATGGGGCAATTGTCATTGTCGGGCTGGGTGCGGCAATCGTCTTCTTCACGTCGTTGTTTATTGTGCAACGGATAGCTCGACCGCTCGTGAAAGTTGCTGAACAAGCAGAACACTTTCGGGGTACGAAAGAGATTGAACCGCTGCCTGAATCAGGGCCGCAGGAGTTGGCTTCGCTTGCGCGAAACTTCAATACGATGGCTCGAGAAATCTCGATCTTGTTGGCGAATCGGACCACATTATTAGCCGGAATTTCTCACGACTTGAGGACGCCGCTCACTCGAATGCGGCTCGCTTTGGCACTATTGCCGGAAGATGTGGATCAACGCTTGGTCGAAAGATTTGAGCGCAATTTGGAATCGATGGATGAGTTGATTGGAGATGCCCTACGCTTTGCACGGGGTACCAAGGAAGTCGGACAGGAATTGGAAGTAGCGGTCTTTGTGCAAGAGATCGCCGCCAGCTTTGAAACCTCAGTACGAAGTGAGATCGTGAGTAGTCCAGAGCAACGGAGCGTCCTTGCACCCAGCGCGTTTCGAAGGGTACTGATCAACTTGATCTCTAACGGGATCAAACATGGTGGTGATGTTTTAGTGGAAATATTTGATGGCCAGATAGCGGTTTCAGATAACGGTCCAGGAATCCCGGAAGAGTTTCGTGAGGAAGTGTTTCAGCCTTTTTTTAGAATCGACACCTCGCGCAGTAGCGCTACCGGCGGCAGCGGTCTTGGGCTCGCCATAGTGGCGCAGCTATGCCAAGCGCACAATTGGGCCATCAAGGTTGGTCAGGCGGAGAGTGGCGGCGCACGCGTTACGATAGATTTCTAAAGGTCCGACCTAACGCCTGTTCTAGCAGCCTTTAGAAACAAATTGTCACAAAAAGGGCCGTTTGCGAAATCATCCGGAAACGAAACGAGTGCACTATGTCAACATTGCAGCAATGCAATAAATCCCCTTACCTCGGGCGCTGCGTTGGCAGCCGAAGAGGATGATCTTCCTCGACTGTTGAGGAGATCAATAAAAACCGCCGGTTCCCTCTCCAGGCCGGCGGTTTTCTTTTTCCAGAGCATTTTCTCAGACATAAAAACGACAGCGGACCACCCGATTAGGCAAGATCTGCCGGTAAAAATCATCTGCGCATCGTGCCGAACCCAGAGCACGATTATCTCGTTGCGAATGCTGCGTTTCCGCCGATCGTCTGTCGTCCGGGTTCCCGTCCCGTAGGCTAAACCAAAGCAGGGCTGCGGGATGCGTTTGGATTATTTGAAGCTCTCGTCTCACTTGAAGGTGAGTTGGTTGCTATAGCGTCGGCACTAGCCGCTTGGTACGAACAATTGAACCGCTGCTCGTTGCCGTGCAAAGTTTCATTGGACAGATGAAAAGCTAAACGCTTAGATAACGAATAAGCAATACAATCGTCTTTGGGAAAAACCGCGAAAGTCATCGGCAGCTTAGTGTTCATGCTGGTACTCGTAGTTGCAGGCGTTGGCGCCTATCTCTTCTTTTATTCCGGCGATCTGATTAAGACGGCTGTGGAAGAATTTGGCCCTGAATACCTGGGTGCCGACATCAGCGTCGATGCCGTTGATATTGATTATGTCGCCGGCCAAGGGCAAATCCAAAATTTGGTCGTCGGCAATCGGCAGGGCTATGCGGGATCCTTTGCAATGTCGTTGGACCGTATCGAGATTACGCTGGATACGGTCAACCTTTCGGATGATCTTATTGTCATCAACAGGGTGCTTGTGGACGGTGCCTCTATAGCAGCGGTTGCTGTCGGCAAAGAAACCAACTTTCAGGCGCTCATGGCGAATCTTGAAGCGAATTCGGGGGATCGCGACGAGCGTCCGGCAACAGCATCTACAGAGTTGGAAACGAAATTCATTGTAGATCGATTTAGCGTCACTAACGCTGACGTAAAGCTTGATTCTGATTTGCTCGGTGAGTCGCAGATGACGATCTCACCAATCAACCTCAGTGGGGTTGGCCGTAAGACCAAAGGCGCTACTGCGGTCGAAGTTGGTGAGCAGTTATTGATACCTATCACGCAAGCGATCACGCAGGCTGTCATCAGTCAGGGTCTGGAACTTGAAGGGGTACAGACCCGACTGCTAGAAAAGTTACGTGACAAAGTACCTGGCGTTGATAATATCTCGGATCTTTTCAAGAAAAAGTAGCCTGATAGTATGGAGCTCGAAAATGTCCTCTACGAGGTAGATGGACCCCTTGCCCTGATTACAATTAATCGGGCTGACAAACACAACGCGATTTCGCTCGCGACACTTGATGATTTGCATACTGCGGCAGATATGGCGGCAGATGACGATGCTGTTCGAGTTCTGGCATTTACGGGCGCAGGTGGCCGTTCGTTCGCCTCGGGCTCTGATCTCTCAGAAGTGCTACATCGCGATTTCAAGAAAGCACTCGAGCCCATCGTGCAGGGATTGGCGGACAAGTTGGAGCGTATGCCGAA
>JAQWQN010000204.1 GCA_029244465.1 Pseudomonadales bacterium | reverse complement strand
CATACACACCAAGCGGTGACCCATCGGGGTATTCCGCAGCGTGCCCTGTACGGCGCCGCACTCACACTTGATCTTTAGATCTTCTGACAAGGAGCTAACTCGTAAAATCCAGAATGGCGCCGACAACCTTATCAACTTCCTGATCTGGCAGTTCGTGGCCAACGCCTGGCAGAGCGAGTAACTTCGCACCCGGAATACTGTCCGCAATGGCTTCACCATGATCGAAGGGCAAAATCGGATCTTCGGTGCCGTGAATCACAAGTGTCGGTATTTGCACACTACCCAAGCGCTCATGCCATCGCTCCGTCAACCCAACGACCAGCCCATGGTTTTGGCTACTGGCCATATTGTTAGCTCGATCGATCTCGCGGCCAAACAATATCCGGCGTGAAGCCTCGTCGTAGGGATAGGCTGACCCGGCTGTGACGCGGAACATCTGCAGACGGTTTTCCAAAACCGCCGTTCTATCCGAAAAATCCAACGTTGTGGCAGCACCTGCTGCCGCTATGACCTCAGCAGAGGGTGGAGACAGGGTATACCGCGATTCCGTACCTGCCATCGCATCAGTCACTGCAGCGGGATCAGGTGAAGACATGATGGGCGTCAAGGTCAAAGCTCTATCCGCATGATTGAGT
Source organism: Pseudomonadales bacterium (assembly GCA_029244465.1). Taxonomy (GTDB): domain Bacteria; phylum Pseudomonadota; class Gammaproteobacteria; order Pseudomonadales; family Azotimanducaceae; genus UBA4421. The sequence goes on along the minus strand of JAQWQN010000204.1, from coordinate 21,721 downwards.
CCAAACAATTGCGTAATCATGCCACCCATGGATGCGCCGACAATGTGGGCTCGCCCGATGCCATAGTGATCAAGCACAGCCACCGCATCATCGGCCATATCTTGCATGCTGTAGTTGGGCTCACCAACCGGACAACAGCTACTGCGGCCAACATCACGATTGTCAAACCGAATCACGAACCGCCCGCCGGCAGCAAGCTGATGGCAAAAATTCTCTTCCCACATCAACATCGACGCACTTGCGCCCATAATCAGCAATATCGCGGGGTCTTTCGCATCGCCGTAGGCATCGGTACAAAGGTCAACGTTGTTGGCTGAAAAAATATGTTCTTCTCGATAATCCATGACTCCCACTCCTGCACGTTTCCACAATACTAGCAGACAGAGGTTGTCACACGCGTCCGCGGAGCTGACTGGATCCGACAAGACTACTTGACGAGACTCTCAAGTAGATGCATGACCCGTCGCCTTGATTTTTTCCATGGGGAGATGCATTTGAGGTTTTCTTCACCCGCCGCACTAGCAGCAGCTTTTGTAATTTCGATCTCTTTGATATTGAACGCGTAGAGGTATTACGCGGACCGCAAGGAACGTTGTTCGGTCGCAACACGACTGCTGGCCTCGTACAGTTCATCACCAAAGACCCCACCCATGACTTCGAACTCACCGTTCAAGCCGGTATGAGGCAGCAATCTCGGTGATCGCCAGCACTACCGAGCGGCGCTGGATGCAGGGAATACAGTCGATGCCGACGGTAGCACCGCCGCGCCGGGCGGAAAGCCTATCGGCCAGCACCTGGGCACTACCACCCTGTACCCCGCAAGGCCAGGCGCTATGGGGTAACCGACACGCACCATGCAGGCGATTGATCAACTAAACCTGGTGATCAAACCAAGTAGCGTTCAGACCTTGTCTGAACGCTACTTTTTGCCACTGCCTCGGCTGCTACGATGTGCCAATACTGAGCAAATTATCAACAGGGGTATACAACGCCTCTAAATAGTCCATATCTACCTGATCAATCACAATTTCCGTTGCTTCTGAGAGCTCATCCAATTGCTCGATTTTGGAGACGCCAACGATCGGCGCGGTGACCTCAGCTCGATTTAACAGCCAAGCCAGTGCGATCTGGGCTGGTTTTTTTCCGTACTTGCCGGCGACTTCAACCACCCGTTCCGCGACGGGGAAGACATGCTCACCATGATACAAGCTCTCGGTACGTTTGCGATCTGCGCCTTGGGATCGGTTGGTGCTGCCACCCGCAAAGCCACCTTGATAGGCACCCGTCAATATTCCCCGTGCTAATGGCGACCAAGGCATCAGCGCGACACCACTTTGCGCGCAGTAAGGATTCATTTCTCTTTCTTCTTCGCGATAGACCAAGTTGTAGTGATTTTGCATAGAAATAAACTTGGTCCAGCCATTTATTTCAGCGGTCATTTGCAACTCAGCGAACTGCCACGCGAACATCGAAGAACCCCCCAGGTAGAGCACCTTGCCGGCCTTCACCATGTCATGCAACGCTTCCATCGTCTCCTCAATCGGTGGTCTTGCAGCACTTGGGATCCCATGTGGATGACGATGAATTACGAGGTGATCAATGTAATCTAGTCCGAGCCGCTTGAGGCTGGCATCAACCCCTTCGATGATGTGCTTACGACTCAAGCCACCAGCATTCGCACCCCGGCCCATCGGCATAGAAATTTTCGTTGCCAACACAAACTCATCTCGGGGTAACAACTCGCGCAGCAACGCGCCCACCACCTCTTCCGAGGCGCCTTGACCGTAAATATCGGCACAATCGAAGTAGAAAAGACCCTTATCCAGTGCTGCCTTAAAAATTGGCCGTGCTTGGTCTATGTCTAATGTCCAATCTCCCTGATGCCCCCGACCTGGAATGCCAAAATTCATCGTACCCAGACATAGCTGTGAGGCACGAAGTCCACTTCTCCCCAATTGAACGGGCTTTAACATAGCGCTCCCTTACTCTTTAATAGACTATTGTAAATAAACACAATGTTAGAGCTTGCGACACCAAAGGGCTACGATTTGGCCATCGTTGTTTATGCACCGCCAGCTCTAGAGAGAAAACGAGGGAATACATGTCATTGGATATCTACCGACCATCCGACCCATCGCTGGCACCGGGCACGGCACGGTGTCCTGGTCCCAGCGCCCAAGACATCATCGCCCGAGACGGCGATCAGCCGCCACCGCCGCTGCTCGCAAACGCCTATGAATATCTCGGTAATGAAGATATTTCTTGGGAACGATATACCTCGCAAGCGTTCTACGACCTTGAAATGGAAAAAATCTGGTCTAAAACTTGGCAGTGGGCTTGTCGCGAAGAACACATCCCTAATCCCGGCGACTACTACGTCTATGACATTGGCCCGTACTCGGTCATCGTCATTCGTGGCGACGACCAACAGATCCGCGCCTTCGCTAACTCTTGCCCACATCGCGGGATGCAATTTTGCAACTCAGGCGAACAGGGCAAGAGCAAACAATTTCTTCGCTGTCCCTTTCACGGCATGTCCTGGCACTTGGACGGTTCCTTGCGGGAGATTCCGTGTCGCTGGGATTTCCCACACATCGACGATGAAAACTTCAAACTGATCGAGGTGCCCAGTGACAGTTGGGGCGGTTTCGTTTTCATCAATCTTGACCGCGATGCACAGCCGTTGCACGATTATTTAGAAGTACTACCCGAGCACTTTGCCGACTGGCCGCTGGAAGATCGCTACATCGTCCTCCATACCGAAAAGGTTCTACCAGGAAACTGGAAAATGTGCATGGAAGGATTTATGGAAGCCTTCCACGTATTGGCAACACACCCGGAGGGTCTGCGTGGCTCTGGTTGGGCTAATACACAGTACGACTTGTTTAGTCCGCACGTTTCTCGATTTTTACAGACCCTCTCAAGCGGCAATCCACACTTTGAGCGAGACTACAGCCAGCAAGAACTTTTCGAGTTTCTGGGTCATCCGGGCGAGGTCCTCCCAGAAGGTAAAACAGCACGCCAGGCCCACGCGGACGGACTCCGCAAAAGCATGGGCAGCACAATGGATGTAGACCTAACCGCAATTTCGAACTCAGAACTACTGGATAGCATCGAATATCACGTGTTTCCGAACGCCTGCTTTTTCCCTGGTATCGTCATCCCGCTCATATATCGCTTCCGTCCTCTCGGCGTTGACAAGTGCATACACGACATCATGCTGTTACAACCCGTGCCAGAAAATAGTCCACGCCCAGAACCGGCACCGAAGCAAGCGCTCAAAATAGACGAACCGTACGTGTCCCTAGAGTCCTTCAAGAGCAATCGCCTGAGTTATGTACTCGATCAAGATACTGACAATTTTGAGCGACAATGGGCTGGTATCAACGCCTCTTTAAAAGGTGCCCAAACCTTAGGCAACTATCAGGAAGCACGTATCCGGCATTTTCACAATACACTCGACAGCTACCTTTCCGCGTGAGAGTGCGATGAGTCTTTCAATCGAAGAGGTTATTGCCAAGCAAGAAATCACCGATTTAGTTGGGCGTTACATGCGCGGCTTGGATCGCCTGGATAAACCACTATTGCGGTCCACATTCCACGACGATGCCAGCACCGACTATGGGTTCTTTACAGGCGGGCCAGATGAATTCGTGGCGATGGCGTACAATGCATTGAAAGAGCATCTTGCCAACCATCACATGATTGGTCAGGTGAACATAGATCTGGATCTGAACCATAATCGCGCCTTTGGCGAAGTTTACTTCCAGGCTTTTCATAGAATCGTAACCGATGGCGAGGAGCGCGACCTCTTCATATCAGGACGCTACGTCGATCGGTACGAAAAGCGACGCGACGAATGGAAGTTTGCATTCCGAAGTGAAGTCAACGATTGGGCGCGGAACGACCCCGCAAGCGACAACTACTTCACCACCAACCCGAAGTCTTTGCGAGGCAGACGGCTGGACGACCTCTCTTACGAGAAGTGAAAAGATCAGCAATCGATGACAACCGTCGATTAAGTATTACGGACTGGGGCTCGAGATGTACACGCTCTATATAGGCAACAAAAACTACTCTTCCCGCTCGCTTCACCGCCGTGGAAACCTTCTTCGCACCCATTGCCTTTAGAATTCAAACCTAGGGACTCGACATGTCGCCCACTAGCCCATCTTATCTAGACCTAATGCTAAAGCTTGCGGGTATCATTGCTTGGCGAGACGCTGCAAACGCAGAGTCCTTTCGCGAACTCGCTCATGACGCCAAAATTGGCGAATTGGGCGAGTGCTTGCAGGACTACCGAGCTTGAACCCGGGACAGCGTGTCGCCTTGGTTGGCGCAGGCATATCAGGCTTATGCAGCGCACTGGCCCTATCGAGAAAAGGCTTTTCAGTCGACGTCTTCGAACGCGACATTCCGCCACCAGACGGCGGTGCAGATCGCGCTTTTTTCGATTGGAACCGCCGCGGTGCTGCCCAATTTCGACATCCACACGCGTTTCTCGGTCTCATGTGCAGCCTCTTGGAAGAACGTTACCCTGATCTGCTAGACGATTTCTTTGCCGCTGGAGCACGTAAAGTGACATTCGATCAGATGGTACCACCACATCTGCAAGATCAATATCACCCTGAGCCCGGTGATGAAAAACTGTGGGTACTCATGTGCCGTCGAGCCACAATGGAGACCATTTTCAGACGTTATGTTGAAAAACAAGACAATATACGAATCGTCAACACGACCTACGTGACAGGGATTCAGACTGAGCGGCACAACGACCAAATCAGCATTACCGGACTTGAACTGACCGACCGTCAGGCGGATAACAAAAAATCTATTTTCCAGGCTGACATCTACGTCGACGCAACGGGTCGCGCGAGCAAATTCAGTCAATGGCTGACGGCGGCCGGTGCCGCGATCGAAGAAGAGCGAGAGGACGCTGAGATTGTCTATTACACAAGGCATTATCAACTAAAACCCGGTGTCGACGAACCTAACCGCCATCAAGAGGAGCCCTCGGCCGGTGACGTCGGCTATATGAAGTACGGCGTCTTTCCCGGCGACAGCGGCCACTTCGCACTCATCATTTGCTTACCCAACGCCGAAGCACAGTTACGACAAGCGGTCAAAGACGGAGACCGGTTCGATTCAATTTGTATGCAGATCCCAGGGCTCGTACCGTGGATCGCTAAGGATAAAGCTGAAGCAACGACCCCGCCTTTTGGTATTGGAGAGATCCATGCGGTCTGGCGCTCCTTCATTAAAGATGAACAACCACAGGCGCTCAATTTCTTTGCCGTTGGCGATGCCAGCGCGCGCACCAACCCGCTCTATGGACGTGGCTGCAGCACCGGTATTTTACACGCGCACATACTCGCCGACACTTTGCACGACTACACAGACCCGGTAATTCGGGCGCTCGAGTTTCAACAGCAGACGACTAAAAAAATCCGGCCAATTTACGACGCAAGCTTGTCCGAGGACAAGAATGGGATCCGACGCGCAAAGGCCGTCATGAAGGGCGAGCAGCGAGACCGGGCTGACTCACTTAAGAAGTGGTTCGGCTACGCATTCGGCGATGCGCTAGCAGCTGCCGCACGGTACGAAATCAATGTCTTCAGAGGCGTGATGCGGACGGTAAATCTGGTCGAAAAACCCGGCTTTTTTTTGCAGGATCGTAAAATTCGGCGAACCATTTTTCGCTATATGTTAAGAGGCAGAAAGAAAAATGGGCAAGCACGAGTCCAGCGCGGACCAAACCGAAACGACATGTTGGACTCCCTCGTCTCCGACTAAAGGTTTAACGGGTGAGCGTTAACTCACCCTGCAACAGCCCCAGGTAGGATCTGCTCCGTAGCCGTTTGCAGCGATATGTAGCACAACCATCGCCAGTCTCACAAACCAATCTCGCGTGCTCGCCGTGACGCTCTTCGTCTGCCTTGTTCGCCGATATTAATGAATCGTGCAACGAGTCCCGGACGAAATATATTCAGACAAGTTCTTTCCCGATCGCTGCCGCTTGTTCGGCGTACTTGGCGTAAGAATCCTTCATCGTCGCAGAATTCAAAATGACTTCCGCACAAATTTCCTTCGTGTCCGCGTCAACCACGGTAGTTTTAATCCAGTTCGATTCCGTACGTCGACTTTCTGATAAGGCAATAATTTCTCGCTCCAGCAGATAAGGCTGGTCTACAAATAGCGGGCCCTTGATCAATTTAATTTCTTGCCCCGCAAAAAGGCCAACAGCAGGACCTTTCGCTCGAAAACCGGTGTTGCCGCTCGTGTACTGAGTCAGCACTGAAATCATCTCCATGGGAATGATCGCCCGACCCCAAGGCGAACTTTTGGCGCCCTCTTCTGTGTAGTACGGGTGAGGCTCGGTGATGCCCACCAGTTTCTGCGCCAACGAAAAGGGGTAAAGCGCGCCCATGTTTTGCTCAAATGCCATGCAAGCCGATTCGGGATTTGACGCACCCATTTGACCGACCCTGAGCTCACTGAGTATCACCAGCTTCTCTGCCGGGCGAAGTCGAGCCATACGTTGATGGATCTCAGTCTCGCCATAGTTCGGCCCAAGACTTGCCGTGCCCGTGAGTACAGAAGTGCCATCCGGTTTCTCGGCACCAATTCTCACGATCGCTGCTCCCGCAACCGGCTCTACAAAGGCACGCACCTGCTCACCTTCGACGACCATATTTTGGTAGTGCGCACTGATACATCCACGTTCAAAAAATGCGCTACCGAACTGTTTTTCTAACAAATGTACAAACTGACTGAAGTGCGTTGGCCCTTCGATGGGGGCACCAGCGAACCCCAGGTCCTCGGCCATCTTGTCGTCGTGTATCGATAGATGCCCGTCATATTCTTGCGTTCCTAACATCTGGCGCGGGTGGCGAAATTCGCCGTACATAAGCTCTGCCATAGTCTCCTTCCCTCAATCTTAACTTTCTGCAAAGGACGCAAATCATAGCGCGGATGCATTACCATTGGCTGCTCTGTTTTTTGCGCTCGGGAGGGCATCATCCATGAAAGATCTCCAGAACCTATTCTCGGTCGAAGGCAAAGTTGTCGTGGTAACCGGAGGCTCTCGCGGTATCGGCGAAATGATCGCTGCCGGTTTCTTGGCGAACGGGGCGAAGGTCTACATCAGTTCCCGCAAAGCCGATGCTTGCAACGCAACCGCCGCACGACTGCAGGCAGAATGTGGCAGCGAATGCATCTCGATACCAGCCGACATGTCCAAGCTAGAAGGCATTCAGACATTCTGTAGCGAATTCAAATCCCGCGAGGACAGGTTGGACGTACTGATCAATAATGCCGGAGTCGCCTGGGGGGCACCGCTAGAAGAATTTCCCGAAGCAGGCTGGGACAAGGTCATGGACACTAACGTGAAAGGACCATTCTTTCTCACACAACAACTACTCTCTCATCTAGAAGCCGCGACGACATTTGAAGCGCCCGCGCGTGTCATCAACGTGGGTTCGATTGACGGCATCAAAACACCCGTGTTCGACAACTTTTCCTACGGTCCGTCGAAAGCTGCCATTCACCACATGACTCGGGTACTCGCAGCACATTTGATCAAACGCAATATCATCGTCAATGGCATTGCTCCGGGACCTTTTCCGACCTGGATGTTGTCGACCGGCGTCGGTGGCGGTGGCGATACGGAAAATACCGATTGGGATGCAGTCGGAAAAAGTAACCCACGCGGTCGTGTTGGCACAGCGCCCGACATAGCTGGCTTGGCGATCTTCTTGGCCAGCAGAGCGAGCGGCTTCACCGTCGGCGAAATCATCACTTGCGACGGTGGCTCTGTCGTCTCGTAAAAGCGCCAAACTCGTTTCAAACGAACATTGAAGACCAACTACGCTGGAGCGGACATCGCCCGTCCAGCGTTTAGTGCTTCAGTATCTTCCAAGTCTTTGCGCAACATCTTCGCCCCGCAAAAATAATGTACCGTTGCCCAAATATTTGCCAACACGGCAATACATAGGGCGTAGCGCAACGACGAAATACCATAAGCGGGCCCGAACGCGTCAGACAACACCCCAACCACGTAAGGACCAAGTCCCATCCCGATGATGTTTAGCATGAACAACAACAATGCTGAAGCCACAGCGCGCATGCGCAGACTGACCAATGCCTGGGTCATGGCGAATGATGGGCCGAGGTACATCCCGCCTAAGATCGACACGACAAAGAGACACGGGATCACCGCGACCAAATCGCTGTAGAGATAAGCGACAAACTGAAAAGGCACCATGACGATTGTCGCGATCCCAGAGACCCACAGGTACCAACGACGGTCATCGTAACGTTTGGATAGCTGATCGCCCAGAAATCCACCGCCAAAAGTGCCAATAGCACCGATGCCAGCAATCAGAGCCAGCCAAGAACCTACTTCCGTAATCGGCATTTCGTGACTGCGAATCAAAAATGGGGCGTTCCACGTTCCGGCTCCGTAGCCGACAAAAGCATGCAATCCAGCGGCAAAGCCGATGTGACGGAACGACCGCTTGGCCCACAAAAAACGGAACACTTCCTTCATCGAAGGCGCCTTGTCAGCAGCGTCTGCTTCAGTGGGTTGCACTTTTTCCGACATGCCACGTGGCGGTTCTCGCAACGTCGCCAGCAATAGAAACGCAATCAGGATCCCCGGCACGCCAACCAGGTAAAACGTCATGCGCCAACCCAGTTCCTCAGCACCCCAGCCACCGACAAAATTGCCCACCATAGAGCCAATGGGAATACCCAGTGCGTAGATGGACAAGGCAGTAGCGCGCGTTTCGATCGGAAAATAATCGGAAATAAGAGAATGTGATGGCGGACTCGCTCCCGCCTCACCGATACCCACGCCAATCCGAGCGATAAGTAGAGTCCAAAATCCACTTGCCAGACCGCACAAGGCTGTCATTGCACTCCATATCACCATCGAAATGGAAAGTACTTTGACCCGGCTCCAACGATCTGCCAAGGCAGCAATTGGTATTCCCAACGTTGCATAGAATAAGGCAAACGCGAGTCCACCCAACAGGCCAAGCTGGGTGTCACTCAGTGCCAATTCAATTTTTATGGGCTCAAGCAATATCGCCAGAATCGAACGATCAACAAAGTTCACGATATAGCCAAGCAAGAGAACGCCTAATGCGTAATTTCGATAGCGCGGGGTGTACTTTTCAGACATGCGTTAGGCTTTTGCGCTATCGCGCGCAGACACCGCTTCATGCCAGCGCTTCACGTGGGAACACGAATCCGGGATCGGCATTCGCGCAGCGCCAGCCGCAAAGTCAATCGTGCATAAGGCGGTAATGTCCGCAATACTAAAAGTGTCGCCGGCAACGTAGGTCTGATCTGCCAGCACCTCATCCAAACGGCTATAAAAGCGTTCTAGAGACGCCTTCCCCCGCGTCGCTAATTCGTCTATAGCGGGCACGTCACCGACATTGCCACCAAGGCCACGTGCAGCGAAGCCAGGAAAAGAATTACGAAAGGCCTCCATGGCAGGCAATAAACCATCCCACTCCATATGGCGTTGGCGCGACTCTACCTGCGCTTTGCTCACCGCATCCGTTCCCATCAGGGCAGGTTCGGGGTAGCTCTCTTCTATATAACGACAAATCGCGACCGTCTCATCGATCACAGTCCCGTCGTCTAATTGCAAGGTCGGCATCATTCCTCTCGGATTAATGCGCAGAAATTCTTCGGTCAAGTTCTCACCTTTGACGATATTGAGTTCGACTTTTTCACAGCTCACGCCCTTTTCAGCCATAAAAATACGTACCCGCCTCGGATTAGGCGCACCGTTTGTATCGAATAACTTCATCATCCCTCCTTTATCGTCGTTAGCTTTGAGCATACATCGCGATGAGCTTGTAGTCGCGACGCCACAAATCGTTGTGCCCACACACATCCTGTCGTAAATGGCGCAACAAACGCTGCACTCCACGATCAAATTCAACCATATCGGCATGCTCTCGCGAAACCTCTTCTCGACTCGATATCTCAGATGCCAGCTCAAGCAGAGGGGCAACAGCACCTCGCTCTGCTGGAAAACGCACCCAGGTGGACGCCAAAAAAGCCGCATAGATATAGAGTACTTCACAGGGGCCAAAGCCCGGGACTAACCGCGTATTCATCTCGCTCTCGAGCGCGAGTCTCGTTGCCGTAAAATGTGCACTCCCTTGACTCAAGTCGGTCAGCATTCGTCCAGGAGGCCGCGTTTCTATTGCCACGTTGGGATTAACCGTTGCCACGACGAAAAATCGTTTGCCGCCACCGCGGCCTGCACTAAAGACAATCTCGTCACAATTTGCGCTGGCAGCAACCCATGTCTTGCTGCCGTTAACGACGATCGCGTCGTCAGCGGCCTGCCAAGTCACGCCCGGCAGGGGGGCGTGTTCGCTGCGATCTTCAGATACCGCAAACGCCACCCATGCCGGAAATTTCCGCGTTGGAAAAATGTGCCGGATCGCGCCCTGGTAGCCTGCAACGAAAATCCAGGCGAACCGATCGGCCAAAGCGCCCCCGACAAAAGCCATGGCCATGGGTGGCAGGTGCGCACAGTGTTCCAGCCAGAGCGCTTTGTACGCCGTTTCATCGACGATGGGATCAGCCACCTCGATAGCATCTAGCGCTTCAATAAGGTGCATTACCCATCACCTGGCAACGATGGATGACGCGCGTGTCATCGCCGTGATCGTGGACCGCATAGTGTAATACAGAACGGTTGTCCCAAAGCACCAAGTCACCCACGCGCCACTGGTGGCGGCCTTGATACTCCGGTCGCACGCTATGCGCAAAGAGATATTCGAGCAGCGCTTTCGACTCTTCTCTCGACCACTCATCAAACCGCCGTGTGAATGCACGACAAACATAGAGACTCTTGCGACCCGTTTCATCATGTGTCCGTGCAACAGGATGCAAAGACCGTGGGGCGGCTTGTTGATCTTCACCATAGAGTTTCGCAAGCCCCTCAGCGGAATGATGCGCCGTCAACTCATCGACCACCTTCTTCATCCCCACGGACAGTTCTGCGTAGGCCAGTTCCTGATTAGCGAATGCCGTTTCGCCCCCGATCTCTGGCGCTTCCAAGGCATACAACATCGTCAGTTTGGGCGGCTGCTCATGATAAGTCATGTCTGAATGCCAGTGTTGATTAACGTCGCGCGCTTTGCCTTTGTTACTAAGCTCAATAAGGTTTGGGTAGTCTTGCAGCGCCATGTAGGGAAACGGAATCAACTCTCCAAATCGGTTAGCAAACTTAATCTGGTCGTTTGGTCTCAAATTTTGCTTTGGAAACACGAGCACGTGATGTTCACAGAACAATCGATTGATTTCCTCAAATACCCCGTCGTCCAGAGACCGCACATCGACCCCTTCGACAACTGCGCCCAAAGGCGCACTCATGCGCGTGACTTCCATCCCCATACCCCCTTTGTTTACGCTTGCAATGCCCGGTAAGCGTCATCACCTAACTCGGCAATCACGGTTTGACCCAAAGCGTCTCCAGCCAGCAGCCCGGATGTAACTTTCTCCTGCGTCACCGGAAACGGTAAATTCTCGAATCCGAGAAAACCCATTGCCCCGGCCGCGACCACTTCAAGTTCCTTGTCTTTGTTCCGGGCCACGCCAATTTGTTCCAGGGTCACAGGCAGTCCGACACGTGCAAAGAAAGCCGCAACTCGCCTTGCCTCGGCATCATCTCCTTCCATCATGAGTTGAGCTACTACACCCATCGCGACCATTTCTCCATGAAGAAAATTAGCCTCTACCTGGCGAAGATTGGTAAATCCTTGGGCGTAGCCATGCGCTCCCGCCAAACCACCGCTTTCAAAGCCAATGCCACTAAGCAGCGTATTCGCTTCCACCACATCATCCAGGGCTGAACTGACGACCCCACTTGAGACATCTTGACGCGCTTGCTCGCCATGTCGATACAGGATATCTGCGCAGAGCTCGCCCAAAACGCCTGCGGCCAGCGTCGGACGAGCACCCAACACGGTACGCGCATGCGGGTTTGCCGCGCAGACTCGCGCTTCATACCACGTCGCCATTGCGTCACCCATGCCAGCAACCAAATACCGCGCTGAGGCAGCAGCAACAACCGAGGTATCAACAACCACAAGTACCGGATTATCTGGAAAGAACTCAGCACCATCCATAACTCCAGCATCTGAGTACATCACGGAAAGCGCGGAACACGGCGCGTCATTGGATGCAAGCGTCGGCACAATGACAACCGGGACACCCACTCGATAAGCAATGCACTTCCCCGCATCAACACATTTGCCACCACCAACAGCGATCAGACAATCAATCCTGGCATCCACCAAGTCGGCACTGTGTTTATCTACCTGTGCAACCGAACACTCGCCTTCAAACACCGCCGAGATCGATGTTCCACCTGACTGTTGAATGCTCTCAGCCACGCGCCCACCCTCAGCGCGGTGACCGCGACTCGAGGCGAGGATACCGAAGCGCTGGCGGTCCAATAAACTGAGATAGTGGCAGATGTGATCGAGCACACCAGCCCCTTGGATGTATTTTGGCGGTGCCATCATGACCCGCGGACTCGCACCACCCACTGCGTAAACGGCTCCTGGAAAAAACGCTTCTTTCATTGATCTCCGAATTAGCTTCTGAAATTCCGCCAAATGCATCATATTCATGCCATAGCGGACCGGTTACAGAATCCCGTTAGTTGTGTTCCGACCGTAGAATCCATACCATCGCATGACGATAAGGGGAGTACAACATGCCTTTGGACGCCGCCATTGTGGGCCAATCTATCCCTGCAGAACGTCACTCAGTTGACGCTCGATGGCTCATGGCATACGCGGCAAGTCTCAACGATCCAAATCCCGCCTACATGGACACGCAGACAAATGCTGTTGTCGCCCACCCCGTTTTCCCAGTCTGTGTTGAATGGCCGGTTATTCTCAATACTCGGGCACTCGCTGGATCTCAGTCGTTGACCGACAAGGAATCTGCACGTGGCGTACACGCGGCACACGATCTGCACATCCACGCACCGATCAAAGCCGGGGATAAACTTTCGACCTCAGCCACAATGATCGGCGTTAACGCGATCAAACCCGGTGCTGCTTACACGATGAAACTCACCACTACTAATCAGACAGGTAAAGTAGTGGCTGAGACTTACCAACTGGGCATCTACCGAAATGTCGACGTCACAGGAGAGAATCGATTTTCGGAGGACCCACCTGAATTACCCACCCGCTCAGATCCGACGCAGGGTACCCGCTCAGAGATTTACATCTCTGGCGGCGCCGCGCACACCTATACTGAGTGCGCACATATTTGGAACCCAATCCACACCGACAAAGCAGTCGCCTTAGCCGCAGGGCTTCCCGACATCATCCTGCACGGCACAGCGACCCTCGCCCTCGCAGTAACAAATATAATTGACAAGCACGCCGACAGTAATCCTGGGCGCGTCACACGACTAGGCGGTCGCTTCGCGGCCATGGTACTCATGCCATCGACCATAATTGTAGAATCACATCAAGTTGACAATATCGTTTCATACCATGTTTTTACGGAAGATGGCGACACCGCAATCAGCGGTGGCTTCGTCTGTCTTGACTAGGGCTTTTGCTTCAGAGATTACAATGAAAAAGATTCACTCATATGCCCTGTTTAGTTTGCTCGTCCTGTCCACTTTTGTTGTCGCAGCTCCCTCCTCGCACGCTGATGATTGTCAGCCTCTTCTTAAGCTGAAGTATCCCGATGTGGCAATATACGAAGCCACCTCGATTGCAGAGCCGGTGCCTCATTGCAAGGCCAAAGGCTTGATCGGTGGCAATATCAACTTCTCAGTCTGGCTCCCGACAGCGTGGAATGGTCGCTTCGTGATGGGCGGCGCAGGCGGCTTTGTTCGGCCCGAAGACAACCAGGCGTTGCGCCTGATCGGACCGTCAGTGCTGGCGGCTGGCTATGCCACGGCCTCGACCGACACCGGCCATCAATCCGATGGACTGAGCAATGAATGGGGGCTCAACGACTACGAGTCGATCGTAAACTATGCCTATCTTGCCCTGCACAGAGCAGTTGTTTCCAGTAAGGCACTGATCAGTGATCACTACGGACGCCCTGCCGACAAATCGTTCTTTTTTGGTTGTTCTAATGGGGGACGACAAGCGCTGCACGAAGCGCAACGCTATCCGAGCGACTTTGACGGCATCGTCGCCGGTGCTCCCGCACTGAACTTCAGCGGCGTGACAGCCGCATTCCTCGCCATCACTCAAAAAATGTATCCGGATCCATACAACCTTGAAACGGCCCTTGTCACGCCCACAGACCGACAATTCTTAAGAGCAAAGTTGTTGGCCGCTTGCGATGACCTGGATGGTCTGAGCGATGGCATCCTGCACGATCCGAGGGCTTGTGAATTCGAGCCAACTGAACTCACGTGTACGCAAGGCCAGGAAGACAAATGCCTGAGCGTAGAAAAAGTCGCCGCGATAAAGACCGTTTACGACGGCCCAAGCAATGACCAGGGAGCACTGTTTTTTGGTTTCCCATACGGCGCAGAAGATATCGAACAAAACGGTTGGGGCAGTTGGCTGACCGGCGGTGCGGCCCAAGGCCTGCCGAATGCAGCCTACGCCTTCGGCACCGGCATCATGCGTAATTTCGTCCACCATGACGCGGACTGGACCCACGATACAACCGATTGGAACGCCTATCCAAACACCATTCGAGCAGTCGCGAACCTACTCGATGCGCGGAGCCCCGATCTCTCAGAATTTCGTGCCCAAGGTGGCAAACTGCTCATGTACCACGGTTGGGCTGATGTGGCCTTAAGCGCGCATATGAGCACGGATTACATCGAGAAGGTCTACGCTACCGACACCACGGCACGCAATGATGCACGATTATTCATGATGCCTGGGGTACTGCACTGCACTGGAGGGCCAGGACCAAGTGTTGTCAATTGGTTGGCCGCTTTGGAGAGTTGGCATGCAACGGGTAAGGCGCCAGACCAATTAGACGCGAGTTATCCTGACAAAGGTGGCTCGCGCAGAATCTGCGCCTGGCCGCTGCAGGCGGTGTATCAAGGTGGCGATCCAGAATCCCCAGTCTCGTTCAACTGCCAGTAACTGGCCAAGCAGGCAGCGTTTGCCCCTTGCCCCAAAACTCGACTTAGACTTGAGTCGGAGTGAGGAGCGGAGAATCTCCCGCACGGGGCGATGAGCAAGTTCATCGCCAATTAAAACAGGCACAATCCGCAGATTTTTGCGGTTGTATTCCCAAGTCACCGAAAAAACCAACCCGGCACAAAAACCGCATGGCAAACGCGATGACCCGCAGCCAATCAAGGACCTAGTGCTGCTCGCCCAACATTAATCCCGATCAGATCGAGAGATGTTTGATCCGCTCATGCCCACTTTCATGCAATTGGTAGAGCTCAATAGAAATACCATCACGCCGCAATTGCATCAGCCCAAGCGTACCCAGCCGCGTTGACTGATTGTTCGGTAACGTCGCCGAACCCGGATTCACATAGACCCGTTCATTGACATGATGAACCTCTGCAAGATGCGTATGACCATAGATCACGACCTTGGGATCGAAGGCATCAAAAGCGCGTAGCAACTTTTTCTGCAGGCGTTCACTACTCGCCCTTGCCGGTGTTGGGAATTGGTGCACGATCCCCACCGCAACGCCCGCAAGGTGTCCGGTCCAGGTCTCTCTTAAACGGTGATGTTCAACATCAACGTCACCATTACCAGAACTGACATACGTTGGCGCGATGGTCTCAAGCTCGTCAATGACATTGGTCACATGCAAGTCACCCGCGTGCAAAATACAGTCGACCCCTTCAAACGCCGCATGGACTTGAGGCCATAAGTTAGCAATCGTCCCGGGCATGTGCGTGTCCGCGATCAAACCAACTCGCAGTAACTCAAATTCTGAAAAGTGTGCTTCGACCGCACTGCTCCCTCACTCGCGTAACGCCATCATATCGGACAGCAGCCAACATGAGTAATGTATCGCTCGCACAACGAGTTGCAATTCCCTATTGACAGGGGTGCGTATAAGTTTGAGAACATAAGACCATAACGGTTCGTGGGAGACGGACCGAAAACCTCGGAGGAATTAATGCGAATTATAGATGTGGCTGTCACTGTTTGGGAGTGGCGTGACATTCCGCCCACTCGTTATACACTCAAGGCAAAGAGTTCGGACACACGGTCAACCCATATGGGTTTGGTGAGGATCAAAACCGACGAAGGGATTGAGGGGGAAGCCTTTCTCGGCTCTGCACTAAGCAATCTTGGCGGAGATGCCCAACTCATCGTTGATCGATATAAACCGTTGCTTATCGGGCAGGACCCATTGAATCGCGAACGCATTTGGCAAAGCATGGCGGGATGGGCAATGGGAAGCGTTATGCGGGTGATTGGTGCCATCGACGTCGCCTTATGGGATCTCGCAGGTAAGGCCGCAGGTATCCCGATTCATCAGCTTATGGGATCCTATCGAACCTCCGTACCCGCTTACGCGAGCTCAGCCGTTTTTGCCACCACTGAAGAATATGCGGAGGAAGCACTTCGCTACAAAGAAGCCGGATGGAACGCGTATAAAATCCATCCGCCCGCTATCGCTGAATGGGACATCCAGATTTGCAAAGCCGTTCGCGAGGCGGTCGGCGATGATTATCGAATCATGTTGGATTCGACCTGGTCTTATGACTATCCCGACGCACTCCGTGTTGGCCGAGCGGTGGAAGAACTTGGGTTTTATTGGTATGAGGACCCGCTTCACTTTGATGACCTTTATGGTTACGTAAAACTCAAGCAAGACCTTCGCATTCCGTTGATGGCAACTGAAATGCCCAGCACTGGCCCGACGGCCTATGCCCCGTGGATCATGCAAAAAGCCACTGATTATTTGCGCGGCGACGTCGCGATCAAAGGCGGCCTAACTTCATGCCTTAAAACCGCCCATCTAGCCGAAGCCTTCCAAATGAACTACGAAGTGCATCATGGTGGCAATTCACTGAATAATGTCGCCAACCTCCATCTCATTATGGCAATACCTAA
This sequence comes from Pseudomonadales bacterium, assembly GCA_029244465.1. Taxonomy (GTDB): domain Bacteria; phylum Pseudomonadota; class Gammaproteobacteria; order Pseudomonadales; family Azotimanducaceae; genus UBA4421. Next base: position 4,652 of record JAQWQN010000204.1, on the reverse strand, counting down.
TTGTGAGTATTTCGAAGTCCTATTGCCTGACGCCGTGCAGAAACACGGTCTCGTGCAGGACATCGAAGTGGATGAGAACGGCTTAGTCCATGCCCCGCAGGGACCCGGACTAGGTGCAGAAATAGACTACGATCTGATCGAGCATAACAAGGTCGCCGACCTATAGCGCACCTACCGACAGCAACGCAGGCAAAGGGGACCCTAGTGGATAACCCCTTTTAGCCGAGGATCCAGCACATCACGCAACGCATCCCCAACAAAGTTGAACGCCAAGACCAATAAGAAAATCGCCAAACCAGGAACGACTGAGAGCAGCGCTTGTTGTTCGAGCATAGGAAATGCCTGTTGCAACATATTTCCCCACGTCGGTGTTGGCGGCTGTATACCCACACCGATAAAGCCAAGTGCCGCCTCTGTCAACACGGCATAGCCCATCGACAGTGTGCTTTGCACGATTACCGGTGCGACGCTGTTGGGTAAAATGTGTTTGAAAATGATGCGCGCATGACTCATACCACCCGCGAGTGCCGCGGCAACATAGTCCTGTTCTCGTATCGCCAAACCCTGGCTGCGTACAACCCGAGCCATCCAAGGCACGTTGGCGATACCGATTGCAACGATGACTGTTGTCAACGAACCACCGAGCGCAGCTGCCAGACCGACCGCAATCAGAAGGCTTGGGAAGACGACTAATGCGTCCATCGCACGCATGATGATGTCATCCACAGCGCCCCGGAAATAGACGCCGATGAGCCCAAGCGGAACGCCGATTAACACCCCGAGGCCAATCGCGCCAATACTCACGATCAGCGCGATGCGAGCGCCGTATATCAATCTCGCTAACGTATCTCTGCCGAGTTGATCACTGCCGAGCAAGTGGGTTGAAGAGATATTCGACAGCAAATTGTCGAAGTCCATCTCTTCCGGACTAACAGGAACAATCCACGGTGCAAAAATCGCAACCAATACGGTCAGGAGGATAAAGACAACACCGAAAGCTGCATGGGGTATCCGCATTACCTTGCGCAGAACATCGATGCCAGCGTAGGACTTAGTCATCGTAGCGTATCCGTGGATCCAACCAGGCGTAGACCAGATCGGTTATCAAATTTGCGGTCAAAACGGCCAGCGCCATCACCAGCACTGCACCTTGTACAGACATGAAGTCACGGGCAAAGATCGCCTGCACCATAAACTGGCCCATACCCGGAATCCCGAACAGCGTCTCGATGACAACCGACCCGGCGAATATTCGCCCCGTCTGAAGACCGAACACAGTGACAACAGGTAACAGAGCATTACGCAACGCATGGATCGCGATCACTCGTCGCTTGCGCAAACCCTTGGCATTAGCGGTTCGTACATAGTCCTGGGCAAGGACTTCCAACATGGCTGATCTACTTTGGCGCATGATCAGTGCCCAGCTTGTGACGCCGAGGGCAAAAGCCGGCAGGAGCATATGGCGAAGCCCTTCTACCGGATCAACAAAAATGTCCACGTAGCCCTGTGTAGGTACCCAGCCAAGCGTCACGCCAAAAAGCAGAATCGCCATGATGCCTAACCAAAAGTTGGGCACTGCCACCCCCGCAATTGAGAGGATGGTCGCGACATAGTCAACAGATGTACCTCGGTAAACGGCAGAGATCACGCCGGCCGGCACGCCGATGAGAATCGCGAGTAGCCATGCGACAAGTCCGAATTGCAGGGTCACACGGGCACGGGTGCCGAGTTCCTCCGTGACTGGCCGATAGTTTTGCGTAGAACGACCTAAATCGCCTTGGATCGCTTTGGACAACCAAATGCCGTACTGGACCAAAACTGGTTCATCTAAATGATGCGCTTCTCGCACCATCTGTAGTTGCTCCGCATCAAGCGACTCGCCAGGACCAACGAGCGCCAGTGCCGGATCACCCGGAATCGCGAGCATGAGCGCATAAATCATGAACGTGATGATCAGGAGTACCGGGATCATCTGCAAAATACGCCGCAAGAAATACGTCCACATCTCTAATTCTGCTCAAGCCAGAGTTCACGCAAGAACATTTTACCGTCCCAGCCTATTAGCCTGTCTAGGTTTCGCACCTTTTGTGGTGCTGCTGCATAGGTCGTGCTGTACAGCAGAGGCACAAACCAAGCTTCTTTAAGAATAAGCGCATTCAATTCGTGATAGACCTCACGACGAGTGGCCAAGTCATAGGACGCTGCGCCGCGCGCTACCAGTTCATCGACATCTGGCCGAGGTAGATTTGCGGCGTTGTAAAACCCGTCGCTTTTATAGGCCAACGACGCTAACCAGTCCGGTTCTGGGTAGCGACTCCAAGTCGTGAGATAGACCGGATAACTCTCCCCGTGAAAGAATCGCTCGGTTGCCACCCCTGCGTTCATCACCTCAATTTCCATGTTGATGCCGACCTTTTTCAACATCGCCCTGACCACTTCGGCGGTGAGAATTAGAGTTGAGGAATTGTTGGTCACTGCTGTGAACGTAAACTCGTCTTTCCCTGCAGCCAGCAAGAGGGCTCGCGCTTTTTCCGGATCATAGGTTGGTCGCGTAACGTCATCATCATGCGCCCATGCGCCGGTCGGCCACATACCAGAATCAGCCATCGTATTGCGATTAAAGAATATAGCCTGATTAATCACACTTGGATCTACCGCATGAGAGATCGCCAGGCGGAGGTTTGGATCGGCAATCTGCGCGAGATTAAATATAAGTGCTGCACCAATACCGCCACCTTCCATGGTACGAATCTGGAACCGTTCATCGCGTTGAAACGCCGACACATCCTTTTTCGGTAGATAAGCGACGTCGACCTCTCCGGTTCGCAGCGCAGAGGACAAAACCGTTTCGTCACGGATAACTCTGATCGTCACTTCGTCCAAATACGGCAACGAATTGCCGTGTTCGTCGCGTCCCCAGTAGTTTTCATTCCGCACCAAATGGACCATCGTGCCCGTGATGACTTTGTTCACTTTGAATGGACCCGTTCCAGCGGGTGCCCAGCTGTAATCTTTAGCCAGTTCGAGCACGCGAGCAGGCGAATTCATCACGCCACCACGGTCGGCCAACATGTTAAGCCCTGCGCCCCAAGGACTCCTCAAATTGAAACGAACAGTCAACTCATCAACAACGTCAACGGAATCTATTAACGTCATAGATGCCCGTGGAGTCGCGAGGGTTTTAGGATCCAAAATCCGTTCAATATTGAACTTGACCGCAGCGGCATCGAAGGGTGACCCATCATGAAACACGACATTCGGCCTTAGATAGAACGTGATCGCTTCGGGCTCGTGGGTGATCTCCCAACGAAGGGCCAAAGAAGTCTCTGGACGCGGTGTTAAATCTGGATTCGCGTCGACCAGTTGGTCAAAAATCTGGTGCCAAAAGTAGGCATCACCACCAGATCGACCGAGAATCGCATCGAGAGAAGTCGGTTCCGTTGCGAGGCCAATTTTTAAGTGACCCCCGTATTGAATACCTTGCGCTGTGATTCGGCCAGGCTGTTTTGCGTTGACCGGCTCTCGTTGTTCCTGACCGCAGGCCGACAGGAGCAACGTGAAGAACAGCAAGAGAACCCCAACGATTTGCGCTAAGTCTCGGCCCAAGACATGACCAGGGCCTGGCGTTACTTCTTGCACTAAACCTTTTGCTAGCGCAGGTGACATGCAACCTCGTGCCCGGGGGCAACGGTTTTAAGCGTGGGCGCTTCAACACGACAACGTTCGGTCGCGTAGGGACACCGAGTCTGAAAATGGCATCCGGGAGGTCTGGTTATCGGGCTGGGCACATCTCCAGCCAATATTTGACGCTCGACTGAACGACCTGGAACAGGGACAGGGACAGCGGCGAGCAGCGACTCGGTATAGGGATGCTGAGCGTTCTGAAAAATGTGATCTCGGTCTGCCATCTCCACTATTCGCCCGAGGTACATAACTGCGACTCGGTGGCTGATGTGCTCAACCACGGCCAGATCATGTGCGACAAAGAGATAAGCAATACCGAGTTCATCCTGCAGATCGACTAGGAGGTTGATGACCTGGGCCTGGATGGACACATCCAGCGCAGAGACAGGTTCGTCGCAGATAATCACGTCGGGATCTAGCGACAAAGCACGCGCGATCCCAAGACGTTGTCGCTGCCCACCGGAGAATTCGTGCGGATAATTCTTTAGCTGATCGGATCGTAATCCAACTTTCTCAAACAAGTCCGCAACCCGCGTTCCAATTTGTGCAGCGGTGAAATTGCCGTGCACGGTCAAAAGCTCACCCACAATATCTTCCGCCGTCATTCGGGGATCGAGTGACGAAAAAGGATCCTGAAAGATAATCTGAGCTTGGCGCCGTATTGGGCGCAATTCCTTATTCGATAAATGCGTGACGTCGATACCGTTGATCAACACCTGGCCCGCGGTTGGATCAAGCAAACGAAGGATCGTTCGGGCAACAGTTGATTTACCGCAGCCACTCTCTCCAACTAAACCCAGCGTTTGACCTTTTTCTAAACTGAAGCTGACTCCGTCCACCGCGTACACCTTAGCAACTTCGCGATTCAGTAAGCCCTTCTTAATCGGGAAGTGCTTTTTGAGACCAGTTACGGCGAGTACTGGATTCATGACACCGGGTGCCAGCAGGCAACGATGTGCTCCGATATT